>JAILQA010000406.1 GCA_024699205.1 Treponema sp.
ACAATCTTGTTCCAGGGTATTCTTACAATGACACCGTCCGTTATAAACAGTATTTTACAAACAGATATGTCAGAAGTTATTCGTATTGTAATTTCAAACGGTATGATACTTTACGCACTTACACGCAAAACAGGAGCAAAAAAATGAGTACAGTAAAAACACCTTCAAAATTAAGAAAAGCAGGCTCCTTCCTTGCAAACAATCTGGTAGCGGTTTTATTTCTTATTCTTACAATTATTTCTATCCCGGTTTCTGGATTTTCAGCAACCTATATTGTAAATGAAATCCTTTCACGTATTGCCCGCAATTCCTTCCTTGTTTTTTCATTGATTCTTCCAATCATGGCTGGAATGGGAATTAACTTTGGTATGGTTCTTGGCGCAATGGCAGGTCAGATTGGACTTATTTTTGCAATGGACTGGGGCATTTCCGGTATTCAGGGACTTGTATTTGCCTCGCTTATTGGAATCCCAATTTCTGTATTCCTTGGCTGGATTGCCGGTACTATTTTGAATAAGGCACGTGGTCGTGAGATGGTAACAAGCTACATTATTGGTTTCTTCTTCAATGGTTTGTATCAGTTTGTAGTTTTGTATCTTTTTGGCTCGGTAATTCCAATGAGAAACAAAGCAATTTACCTTTCACGCGGTTATGGTGTAAGAAATACTGTTGACTTATCATCTGTTCGCCAGGTTTTAGATAATACACTTTCCTTCAATATTGGACCGATTCACATTCCTCTTCTTTCATACCTTATAATTGGAGTTCTTTGTGTATTTATTGTCTGGTTTAAAAAGACAAAGCTTGGTCAGGATATGAGGGCAGTTGGTCAGGATCAGGTTGTATCAAATACTGCTGGTATTGCTGTAGAAAAAACACGTGTTATATCAATTATTATTTCAACAGTTCTTGCCTGCTTTGGACAGATTATCTTCCTTCAGAATATGGGAAATATGAGTACCTATAATGCTCACGACCAGACTGGATTTTTTGCAGCCGCTGCAATTCTTGTAGGTGGTGCAACCGTTACTAAAGCTACTATTCCAAACTGTTTTATTGGTGTATTGCTGCTTCATCTTATGTACATCGTTGTTCCAAGAGCAGGACAAAACATTTTTGGAGATGGTAACATTGGTGAATATTTCCGTCAGTTTATTGGTTACGGCGTTATTGCTCTTTCTCTTGTTATTCATGCTTGGCGTACAAAAAGACAGGCAGAACATAACAGAGAAGCCTTGCACACAGCAGCAGAAGGAGATGCAAAATGAAAATAATCAAAAAGATACTTGCACGCTCCATACTTGGCCTTTTGTACATTCTTTTGGCAATTGTAATGTTTCTTACAGGGCGTACCCACACAATCCTCATAGATAACAAGGGTGATGAATCCGGATTGTACAAAGCCGTAAACGGAATGGAAGTTTCTGTAGATAAAGGGGAGCCGGTAGAGTTTTACCGGGGTGACAGAGATAAGTTTACGGTAAAATCTCAGAGACATACTATAAATATTGAGTTCTTTGATGGAACCGAACCAGTTTCTTTTAAGGTAAAAGTTCCAGTTGCCCAGGATTATGTGCTGCTTTCAATTCCAAAGTATCTGGCTGGAATTGAACCATACATGGAAGAGTTTGATATTTACGCTTCTAATAAGGCTGCGGCTAAAGAAGAATAGTATAAAATCTTTCTGATAATTTGAAAATCTGATAAATTGAGTACACAAGGTTATTGAATTGAACTTGTCGGAATAGCCTTGTGTACTCTTATACTCTTATCATTTGCGAGAATGTGAACTACTCAATCCTTAGATTTATTTTTCCTTTTATTTCTGGCAGTTCAAGTCTGTATTTTGGTGCAAGTACAGGACCACAAGAATTGGAACCCACCCCTGCCATTTTATAATCAATACACAAAACATTGGAGCTGCATTTTTTAAGTTCAAAATTGTGTCTTTTTGAATACAATTCCTCCTGGGTATATTGGGAAAAATTAAAGCTGAGATTTTTTCCCTGTTCTCCTGTAAAAATCAAAGCTGGTAAAGTTGACGACGCATTTTCTGAAGCAATTTGAGAAGGACTGATTTTTACATAACAACACCCATAATGCGAACTGTTTTCCTGAGGCTTTATATAAGGCTCATACATTTCTTTGATATTTGCAGAAAACTTGCCGACATAACTTGCCTGATGTTTATCAATATAACTTTCGTTTGGACCATAGCCAAAATATTCTGCTGTATCTAATGATTTATTAAGGAAAAGTCTGATTCCAAGGCGTGGCAAAAATCGCATTTTGTTTGTTGCCTTAAAATCAAAAGCTAGAGAAAGATTTCCTTCTTTTGAAATTGTGTAGATTACACTTCCATAAAGGAAAGGCGCATTTATACTCCAGCCGAACGCCTGTTTTACAGTAATTTTGACATCATTCGTGATTGCACATGCATTTGTGTTTGCAGGTGCTGCATTGGTTTCATCGATTCCTTCACTTGTGATAGACAGGATTTTTGTTTCATAATCGTTGATATGTGCCCTGAACCAGTCTCCACGCTGAGAATCATTGTCGGTAGGAGCGCGCATAAAGTTGAAGGCAATTGGTTTGTCCAATATTTCATTACCGTGAACTTTGATTGAATCAAAAGCGGCTGTCCTGTAATTAAACAGGAACTCAGTGTCAGCTGATTTTATTATCAACGTTGTTTTGGAAGAAGTGTTTTCTTTTTTTATTTGTGAGATGGTTTCTTCGCCTGCGCTTGTTGACGAACTGGCTTCTTGACAAAAATCAATCAGAGCCTGTATTTCTGCACGTGCATTTTCCTGCTTGCCGTCCTTATCTTTTTGTCCCGGATTATAAACTGGAATTTTTAGAGGATTAGCACTCCAGTCTGCATTTTTAAGAAGTTCTGCTTCATCATTCTGCAAAATTGAAGCCTTGCTGATATTTACCTGGTCAAAGCAAAGTTCAAAGCCCTTTTTGCACCAGAGCTGGTCCTGTCTGGCAGTGAAAACAAAGCGTACAAAAATCTCGCAATCACTTTTATGATAATCAGTTAAATCTGGAAAATCGGGGAGGGCGATTTTTTTCTGCTCCAGGGCTTCTATATCAAGAGAGATTTTTCCAGTATGAGGTTTTATGATTTTTGTTTCCAGTATCGTACGGTTAAAAATGGTGATTTCGTATTCAAGTTCAAGTAAATCACTGATATTTGTAAAGGCCAAAAGATTCCAGAAATCAAAAGTGCCTTCTTTTTCTGTGCGGTTAACGCGAACAGGACGATAAACCTGCTTTGCTTCCTTTAAGCCCGTATGAGGTTTTCTGTCTGGATAAACAAGTCCGTCGCAGCAGAAGTTCCCGTCGTTGTGACGTTCGCCCCAGTCGCCACCGTAGCCACATTTTTCTGTAACAGTCGTATTGGCATTATCATTATCATCTTCATTTTTACCAAGAGAAACCGAGTGATCGCACCATTCCCAGATAAAGCCGCCAGCAAAACGCGGACTTGAATGGAAAACCTTATGATAATCTTCCAAATCTCCGGGACCGTTTCCCATAGCGTGACAGTATTCACACAAAACCAGAGGTCGTTTTTCATTTTTATTATCAAGAAAAGCATGCCAGTCTTCTGGAGAAGGATACATTCTTGAAACTACATCAAGAATGTCATCGCTGGTATCGTCCTGCTTGTGAATACTTTCGTAATGAAGGAGTCGGGTTTTGTCAAAGCTTTTAATCCATTCGGCTGCTTTTCTAAAGTTGCTTCCATAACCGCTTTCGTTTCCCAGCGACCAGAGAATTACGCAGGGACGATTTATATCTCGGGTAACAAGAAGCTGCTCTCTGTCTAAAATTGCTTTTTCAAAAAGAGGATTGCTGGCCATAAGTGCAATGCCCGAATAATCTGACCAGTCCCAGTTGAAGGTATTATTAACTTCAACCGAACCGTGCATTTCCAGGTCTGCTTCATCAATCAGGTAAAAACCGTAGCGGTCGCATAATTTATAAAATATAGGGGCGTTAGGGTAGTGTGAAGTTCTGATGGCATTTATGTTGTGCTGTTTCATCATTTGTAAATCATTTTCCATCTGTTCAAGACTGGCGGCATAACCAGTTTTTAAGTAGCTGTCATGACGATTTACGCCCCGGAACTTTATTGCTTTATCATTGATTTTTATAATTCCAGCTTCTGCACTGATTGAACGGATTCCAATTTCTTCACCAATAAGCTGGTCTGAAGTTTTGATTGTAAGTCTGTAGAGATTAGGTTTTTCTGCTGACCAGAGAAGGGGATTTTTTACTTCAAAAACTATATTGTCTGTAATTTCAAAAGCTTTTGTGCCGGAAGTACCAGTGCTTGTGTTTATAGAAATTGATTTTTCCTCTATTAAAGTACCGCCGGGAGCAGAAAGTGTGAGAAGAATTTTTTCTTGTGAGTTTGCAGAGGCTTTGCTGTTTTTATAATTCAGCTGTACTTTTATTTTTGTGGCTTTATTATCTGTACCAAGCTCTGTAGTGATTTTGTAATTCTGAATATAATCTTGTGGGCGGCTCAAAACATAGACATCACGGAAAATGCCAGAAAGTCTGATTTTGTCCTGATCTTCCAGGTAACTTCCGCTGCACCATTTAAGAACTGCGACCGTTATTTTATTTTTACCTTCTAATAAAAGGTCTGTAATGTCAAACTCGCTTGTATGATGGGAAACCTCGGAATAACCTGCAAATTGATTATTTATAAAAAGATAAAGACAACTGTCAACTCCTTCAAAAGAAAGGATGCGGCGGTTCTGATCTGGAGTATAATTATAGTCCCGCTGATAAAGGCCGACTGGATTCTGGTCTGGTACAAAAGGCGGCATATAGGTA
>JAILQA010000427.1 GCA_024699205.1 Treponema sp.
AAGCTTGAAGATGATGGTGTAATTCTCAAGTACGCGGCCATTGTTAATCCCGAAAAAGATAAGAACTCTAAAGATTTAGTACGCGCAGAAATTCAGATTCAGGTTCAGCCACAGCGCGAACACGGATTTGATGCAATTGCAGACCGCATTTACCGATTCCCTCAGGTTAAGTCGCTTTATCTTATGAGCGGCGGTTATGACCTTAAGGTAATCATCGAAGGCGATAATCTTAAAGAAGTTGCTCTTTTTGTAAGCGAAAAGCTTTCTACACTTGAAGGAGTTCGCTCTACAAAAACAACATTTGTTCTTAAAACCTACAAAGAAAACGATATAGTTTATGTAGCCGATGAACGTGACAGACGCGAAGGAGTTCAGGCTTAATGAACACACGAAAAGATAAATTTTCCAGCAAGATGGAATCTATTCCACCATCTGGAATCAGAAAGTTTTTTGAACTCTGTATTGGTCACGATGACATCATTTCTCTTGGTGTAGGTGAGCCTGATTTTCCAACTCCTTGGGTAATCCGCGAAGAAGCATTTTATCATCTTGAAAAAGGTCACACTTCATATACTTCAAACTGGGGCCTTATTGAGCTGCGCGAAGAAATTGCAAAATATCTTGAACGCTTTAATTTGTACTATGACCCAAAAACAGAAATCCTTCCGACAGTTGGTGCCAGTGAAGGTTTGGACTTAGTGCTTCGTTCTATCTTAAATCCGGGTGATGAAATTATTGTATGCGAACCTTGCTATGTAAACTATCAGCCTTTGTCTACTTTGTGCGATGCTACAGTAATTCACCTTGATACAAGTAAAACAGATCTTTATCCAACCGCTGCTGCAATAGAAGCTGCCTGTACATCAAAAACAAAAGCAGTGATGTTCTGTTCTCCGAGTAATCCTACAGGCCGTGTAATTCCAGCCGAAGAACTTGAAAAAATTGCAGAAGTTGTAAAGAAGCATGAACTTTGGTGCTTGAGTGATGAAATCTACTGTGAACTTTTGTACGATGACCGTAAGCATGTTTCAATCGGTTCGTTCCCTGGCATGAAAGATTATGCAATCATCTTTAACGGTTTTTCAAAATCATTTGCAATGACAGGCTGGCGCATTGGTTATATTGCAGCTCCTCACGACTTACTTGTTCAGTGCTGCAAGCTTCACGGTTACAACACAATTTGTCCGCCGATTTTCAGTCAGTATGCTGCTGCAGAAGGCCTGCGTAACGGCTGGAGTGAAGTTGAAAAAATGCGTGTAAGCTACCAGCAAAGGCGTAATCTTATGTTAAAGGCTTTCCACGATATGGGACTTCCTTGTTTTGAACCGGAAGGTGCTTTCTACATGTTCCCGGATATCCGTCCTACAGGAATGACAAGCGAAGAATTTGCCACCGAGCTTATTCAGAAGTATAATGTAGCTGTAGTACCAGGTAACTGTTTTGGTGATGCAGGTGAAGGCTTTATACGCTGCTGTTATGCTACAGATATCAATAAGATTAAGATTGCCATGGAGCGCATTGCAACTATGGTAAAGGAAAAAACAAAGTAGGAGACTGTGCAGAATGTTGATTCCAGTTTTAATTGCAGTAACTGTTGCTGTTGTTCTTATTACGGTTATTCTTATTGCAAGTGGTCTGAAAAGAGGAGCAAGAAATACTCGTGCCGATAAGGTTCAATCCTCTGTTCAGAAAAAGGGAATGAGCGCTGTAGTAAAAGAATACGAAAAAAAGCTGGTACACGATCCTCACAATATTGAAGCTTTAAACGGACTTGGTCAGGTTTATTACGATGACGGAAACTGGCAAAAAGTCTGGAGCATTTATAAAACTTTGTTTGATCTTTCTTCTGCACATACAGAAATTGATGTAGCCGAAGTTACCCGTAAGTGGGGAATTGCAGGTTACTATCTTAAAAAATATGATGAAGCAATTAATGCACTTATGTTTTCTATTAAGAAGCAGCCCGATTCTTTTGAAACAAACTTCTTTTTGGGTAGCACACTTGTAGAAAAACAGACTTTCGATAAGGCAGCCTACTGCTTCAAAAAATGTAAGCTTATTAATCCCGAAAATACAGATGTAAACAAACAGCTTGGTTTGTCTCTTTTTAAAAGTCAGAAATACCGCGACAGTCTTGCTTACTTAAAAAAGGCGCTTGATGTTGAACCGG
>JAILQA010000428.1 GCA_024699205.1 Treponema sp.
TATATGGAATTCCAAGTCCGCCGCCCAAATCAACAAATTCTATTCTAACTCCGCATTTTCCATTAAATAAAAGTCAACTGGATAATCTTATCAATGATTTTCCTACACCTTTCTATCTTTATGATGAAGCTGCAATCCGTGAAAATATGCGCAAGTTTACAAAAGCATTCAGCATTTTTCCGGTTTTCAGAGAGCACTTTGCGGTAAAGGCTTGTCCTAATCCCTATATTTTGAAAATTCTCGCTGAAGAAGGCTGTGGTGCTGATTGTTCTTCTTTACCGGAATTAATGCTTTCCGAAATGGCGGGTATCAAAGGAAAAAAGGTTATTTTCACTTCGAACGAAACTCCCGCTGATGAATATCAGTTTGCTTATGACCGTGGAAATATTATTAATTTTGATGATATAACTCACATTGATTATTTTAAGAAAAACATTGGAAAACTGCCGGATACAGTTTGTTTCAGATATAATCCAGGTGCTGAAAAACAGGGATGCAATTCAATCATTGGAAAACCTGAAGAATCAAAATACGGACTTACACGAGAACAGATTTTTGAAGCCTATAAAATCTGCAAATCAGAAGGTGTAAAGCATTTTGGTCTTCATACAATGGTTGCTTCGAATGAATTGAATCCAGCTTTTTTTGTGGACACTGCAAAAATTTTGTTTGAACTTTGTGCAGAAATAAAAGAAAAATGCGGAGTTAGAATAGAATTTGTTGATTTGGGCGGCGGACTTGGAATTCCATATAAACCAGAACAGAAAGCAGTAGATTATGATGAAGTTGCAAAGGGAATTCGCGCAGAATATGACAGGGTTGTTGTACCAAATGATTTGGATCCTCTTGAAATATACTGGGAATGCGGTCGTCCGATTACAGGTCCTTATGGTTGGCTTATTACAACTGCAATCCATGAAAAGCATATTTACCGTGAGTATATCGCTCTTGATGCCTGTATGGCAGATTTAATGCGTCCTGGAATGTATGGAGCCTACCACGAAGTTACAGTCAGTGGTAAAGAAGAAGCACCTAAAACAAAAGTTTATGATGTAGTCGGCTCTCTTTGCGAAAACTGCGATAAATTTGCTGTTCAGCGTGCTTTACCGGAAATCAAAATGGGAGACCATGTAATCATTCATGATGCAGGTGCGCACGGAAGGGCAATGGGCTTTAATTATAATGGAAAATTACGCTGTGGAGAAATATTAATGCGCCCAGACGAAACTTTCAAAGAAATCAGACGTAAAGAAACAATAAATGATTTATTTGCTACATTGGATTTAGATGGTGTAAAAAACTTCTAAATCAAAAGCTTAAATCAGAAAGCATAAAATAAACAGGAGTTTTTATGAATAAAATTTATGCAATGACAGATGACAAAATCACGGAGCGTGAAATTAAAAATGCGCTGACAGCAAAAAAAATTGCCTGCGAATGTATGGTTTTGTTAAAAAATGAAAATCAGACATTGCCACTGAATAAAAAAATTAAAATTGCATTGTTCGGAAATGGTGCGAGAAATACAATAAAAGGTGGAACTGGCTCTGGAGATGTTAATACGCGCAGTTTTACAAATATTGAAAACGGTCTTAAAAACGCTGGTTTTGTAATTACATCTCAGGCCTGGCTTGATAAAAACGAAAAATTCAGAAATGAAAAGAAAACTGAATATTTGAATTGGATTGATTCAGAAGCAAAAGCTAAAAATGTTAATCCGGTTTATATTGCTTTTGATCATCCTTTTACAGACCCGGGAATTGTAGAAATCACTGATGAGGAAATAAAAACTGCTGGTTGTGAATCTGATGATGTAACGGCCGTTTTTGTTATTTCAAGAAACTCTGGTGAAGGAGCAGACCGTAGAAACGCAAAGGGCGACTATCAGCTTTCTGATACTGAAGCTGACGGTTTGAAAAAAGTTGCATCAAGTTTCAAAAAAGTTGTAGTTGTTTTGAATGTTGGCGGAATTATTCAGATTAAAGATGTTTATGAGAATCCTGATGTTTCTGCTGTTTTGTTAATGAGTCAGTTGGGAAATCTTGGTGGAGATGCTCTTGCAGAAGTTCTTTGCGGTGATTCTGTACCAAGTGGTCGTCTCTCTGATACCTGGGCTTTAGATTACATGGATTATCCATCATCAGCTACCTTCAGCTTTAATAATGGAAATCTTGATGATGATTATTATAATGATGGAATCTATGTAGGTTACCGTTATTTTGACAGCTTTGATAAAGCGGTTTTGTTCCCATTTGGATATGGGCTTGGTTATACAAAGTTTAGTCAAACTGTTACCTCTGTAGCTCAGAAAGATAATAAATTAAAGATTGATGTTGAGGTTTGCAATATTGGTGAAAAGTTTTCTGGTAAGGATGTAGTTCAGGTTTATGTTTCTGCTCCAGACGGAAAATTGATAAAACCATATCAGGAATTGAAAGCCTTTGCAAAATCCAATGAATTAAAACCTGGTGAAAAAGAGACTCTTGAAATTGCATTTAATCTTGAAAGTCTTGCAAGTTATGATGAAAAATCTTCCAGCTGGATAATTGAAAAAGGAAATTATCTGGTTAGGGTAGGGGAGAACTCAAAAGAAACATCTGTTACTGCAACTTTAGTTTTTGACAAAGAGTTTGTTACAGAAAAATGCCGCAAGGTGCTTCCTTTGGATTGTGAATTGCAGGAAATTAAACCTGCTGCTACAAAAACTCTTCCAGCAACTCAGGGAATTGTAATCAATATTGATGAAAGTAAACTTACCTGCAAATGCAATGAGTATCAGAAAAATCGCCCTGAAATGAAAACTGATAAAACACAGCTTTTGACACTTGAGGATGTAAAGAATAAAAAATGCACACTTGAAGAACTGGTTGCTCAGCTGTCTGTTGAAGAAATGGCAACCTTGTGTGTAGGCGTTTTCAGCCACAATAAAGATAAATCAGTTATTGGTTCTGCTTCTGCATGTGTTCCTGGTGCAGCTGGTGAAACTCCAGATTTGTTGAAAGATTCAAGAAAAATCAAAAAGCTCATTCTTGCTGATGGTCCTGCGGGTGTAAGACTTACTCCTCATTTTAAGACAGATAAAGATGGAAATCTTTTACCAGGTGGTGATGTTTTTGGTGATACAATCAGAAAGTTTGAAAACGTTCCGGAAGGAGCAATAGATTACTATCAGTATTGTACTGCAATTCCAATTGGTTGGGCTTTGGCTCAGAGTTGGGACTGCGAAATGGTAGAAAAAATTGGCCAGATGATTGGTGGCGAAATGCAGTTGTTTGGTGTTGATTTGTGGCTTGCTCCGGCTCAGAATATTCACAAAAATCCATTGTGTGGCCGAAACTTTGAATATTATTCTGAAGATCCTCTTTTAACTGGAAAAATCTCGGCTGCAATTACCCGCGGTGTTCAGAAAAATAAGGGCTGTGGAACTACAATCAAACATTTTGCTGCAAACAACCAGGAAGAAAACCGCTATTTTGTAAACGCCCATATTTCAGAAAGAACCTTGCGCGAAATCTATCTTAAAGGTTTTGAAATTGCTGTTAAAGAATCTCAGCCCCTTTCTGTAATGACTTCCTACAACCTGCTCAACGGAATCCATACTGCAAATCAGTATGATTTGTGCCAGACCCTCCTTCGCGATGAGTGGGACTTTGGCGGTGTTGTAATGACAGACTGGTTTACTTCTCAGCACATGCCATCAATGATGGGCAAATATAAACCAAAGTATCCTATTTCTGCTTCTACAGGTTGTATTGCAGCCGGTAACGATTTGCAGATGCCGGGATGCCAGCAGAATATTGATGATATCGTTGATTCTGTAAAGAATAATAAAGAAATTGACGGTTACAAGATTTCTCTTGGCGACTTGCAGTTCTGTACTTACAATCTGCTTAAAGTTATTCTTAAACTGGAAGCTTAGTTTATTGGTAATGAATGTAAGGCTGTTTTAATTAGATACAAGAAAAAATTAAAGGCGGTGATTGCGACAAGCGCAACCACCGCCTTTTTCTTAGGACTCATAAATCCGTGTATTAGCTAGAGATTAGCTAGAGTACAGCTTTCAAAAACTGTTGCAATCGTTCACTCTTAGGATGCTGGAAGATTTCTTCAGGAGTTCCTTCTTCAGCAATAACGCCTCCGTCCATAAAAAGAACTCTGTCTGCAACTTCGCGGGCAAAACCCATTTCGTGGGTAACAACAACCATTGTCATACCATCGTTTGCAAGCTGCTTCATAACAGAAAGAACTTCACCGACTAATTCCGGGTCAAGTGCCGAAGTTGGTTCATCAAAAAGAATTGTTTTTGGTTCCATTGCAAGCGCACGTGCAATTGCAACACGCTGCTGCTGACCTCCAGAAAGATTATTAGGGTAGGCATCCAGCTTATCGCCAAGTCCAACTCTCTGAAGTATTTCAATTCCCTTTTGACGGGCTTCTTCTTTGGATTTACCAAGTACGTGCATAGGAGCGACCATCATATTTTCCAGCGCAGTTTTGTGAGGGAAAAGATTGAATCTCTGGAAAACCATTCCTACTTCCAGAAGAATCTTGCGTCGTTCTTTAGAAGAAATCTTGAGTTTTCTTACACCGTTTTCATGATGTGTTAATAACTGATCTTCTATATAAATTGCACCGTTGTTAATATGTTCAAGATGATTTAAAGCGCGCAAAAAAGTAGATTTGCCGGCACCACTTGGTCCGATTATACAAACTACTTCCTTTGGTTTTACAGAAAGAGTTACGCCTTTTAATACATCTAAATCTCCAAAAGAAACACATACGTTTTCTGCTCTAATCATGTCCATAAGATTTTCTCCTTTATGTAATTAAAATCAAGCGTAAGTATTTTTCTTTTCCAGCCAGCGGAAGAACAAGGTGAATACAGCGGTAATAATCAGATAAAGAATCATTGCCGGAATGTATACCAGTGAAGATGCCGTTGAAGACTGAATGCTTCGCGTAACTTTCGTAATATCAGCAAGAGCGATAATAGAAACCAGAGATGCGTCTTTGAGCATCATAATGAACTCGTTACCTACAGGAGGAATGAGCCGTCTTATTGACTGTGGAAGAATAATAAGCTTCATAGTCTGAAGGTAACTCATACCAAGGACTTTGCCTGCTTCGAACTGTCCTTTATCGATTGATTGGATTGCGGAACGGAAGATTTCGCTGCAGTATGCGCCACTGTTTAATCCAAATGCAATGAATGCTGCAAGAAACTTATTGTTAATTGTAAGAGCTCTGCTTATTTCAGGCAGACCGTAATAAACAAAGTAAAGCTGCATCAAAAGAGGTGTTCCGCGGAAGAAAAAAACGTATGCTTTACTAAGTCCTCTTAATACCTTGCTCTTTGACATTGAGCCAAGAGCAAGGATTATTCCAAGAATAAGACCGGCACATACTGAACAAAGAGTCAGTAAAATTGTGATTTTAGCACCACTTAATAACTGAGGTGTCCAGCCGATAATTTTTTGAAAAATATTCATATGCCAATCCTTATAATTTATTTTTTGTTATTTTATTTAATGCTGTCAGATAAGTCCATTCCGAAAATCTTAACATAGATGTTCTTTAATGTACCATCTGCTTTCATGTCTTCAAGAATCTTGTTAACTTTTGTCTGAAGTTCTGTATTTCCTTTTTTCATACAGATACCAAAGTATTCATCTGGAGTTCCGCTCCAAACCTGTTTGAATTCAGTGTCTTTTGGAGCAAGGTAGTCAACTGCTACAAGACCGTCACTTACAACAACATCAATTCTCTTGAGTTTGAGGTCGTCATATGCGTTCATAACCTTGTCATAAGCGTTTTCGATGTATGTGAATCCTTCTTCAGCAGCGTGTTTCTTTGCATAAAAGTCAGATGTTGTTTCTGCCTGATAACCAACTTTCATTCCTGCAATGTCAGAGAATTTGTTGATTTTCAAAGTTGAATCTTTGCGTACAATTAAAGACTGTCCGTTTCCGATATATGGATTTGAGAATAAATAATTCTGGAGTCGATCTTCAGTAATAGTTGCAGCAGAAATAACTGCATCATAGCGGTTTGTATCAAGTCCGGCAAAAATACCATCCCATGCTGTATCAACGAATTCAGGCTCAAGGTTAAGACGTTTAGCAATTTCTTTTCCAAGTTCGATGTCAAAGCCCATAGGAGTTTTTCCGTCATCTGCATAGTATTCAAAAGGAGGATAGCCGATTTCCATAGCAATCATGAGCTTTCCTTTCTGAACTGTGAACTCACCTTTTTCTACCTTTTTTGTACAACTAGTGAGACCTGCAATTAAAGCGATTGCACCAATAAGTGCTCCAATTTTTTTCATAATAAACCTCCAAAAATAAAAAGGGCAAATAAACTGCAAATGCAATTATTTTGCCCCGTTGCACAATTTAAATTATAGTAA
>JAILQA010000432.1 GCA_024699205.1 Treponema sp.
TACCTATAAAGATGTTGCTCTTGACGTAAGAGTTGAAAATCTTGATACGCATAGAGTTTGGGTGGACTATGTTCCATTAAGATTCTTTGCTGGTGATATGCCAATTTCAATTGCAGGAAAAGCAACAGAACGTGATCCGAATACTGCACTTAATGGATTTGTAATTTATCCAGATGGAAACAGCAAGTTCTTTACTGTAACCGAGAATAATAGTAAAACCTTCTACGTTCCTGTATTTGGTAGCGGACATAAATACAAAATGGTATTCAGTGGTGCTACTGTTACTGGTAATCTTTCTGAAAGCACTGAAATGTATTATACAGTTGCTTTTGATTCAAAAAATCCTGTTGATGTTGACTTGTCTGCTATCGAAGTTGCATATACTTTTGGTGAAAATTACAATGGTGTAAATAATAATAGTGAGACAACAGCATTTGATATAAACAATTACTTTGCAGAGAAAGGAATTACAGATAAAAAGGATTTCGAAGCCTATCTTTACGAAGGTGACATCGACTTCTACCTGTTCGAAACAGATTCCACATCTACAACAGTTCATAACTAATAAAAAACATAAGATTATCGGGACAAGCCCGATAATCTTAATTCTTTCGTGTGGAGTTTATTATGGGAAAAAATAAGATTATAAAAGTTCTTGGCATTGTAATATCAGGCATAGGTCTGGTACTTGCAGGAACGGGACTGTTTTTAAGGACTTTGGAAGGAAAGTATAATCATATTTCCGCCGAAGAAAAAAATGCGTATATTACGAATATTGACTTAAAAACAGAACGTCCTGCCGTTTATATAAGTTATGATTATGAGCCTGAAAGATATATAATAGGATTGCTTGCAGACTCAGAATATAACGAAAATATGAAGGAAGGCGACTGGGTTTCTATTTATTATGATGTGGAAAACCTAAGGAAAATAACTCTGACTAATCCGCATAAAAAGTCAAATTGCGTTGTTATTTCTGGAATAATTCTTATCATTGCAGGACTTGTTTGCGTTTTATCAATTATTTGCCGTAAAGAATGCGAAAAATAATTTTTATTACAGTATTTCTGTTTGTTTCTCTTTTTGCTTACAGCGAGGCGAGCCGGGAATATGAGCATTTTATGGACAAAGGCTTTGTCGTTAAATTAAATGCAGATTATGAAGTAAACTGCTGGATTCCTGAACCGTCTTCCTGTTTTAAATATACAACAAAAGGTCTTCAGCTTGCTAAATATGATATAGATATTACAGGCAAGTATTTTCCACGGCTTAATGTAACCTGGGAAACTTCTTTTTCTTTGGACGGAAGCAATAATAAGGCTTTGTTTTATGAGCATCAGAAAAATGATGGGTTAAAGGAAGTTTACAATAAAATTAAAATTGTAGTTGGGCTTGGTTCTTTAGTACGTAGTATTGGTACAAACAGTTATTACAATCCATGGAAAAATAATTACAGATTTTCTTTGGCTTACAACCGTGAAACTTTTAGAATTGGTGTAACTCCGCGTTATTCGGGCTTAAGATATTGTGATTTTGAAGGTCATTTATCCGGGATGGAGTATGACAGAACTTACTGGCAGTATACTAAGTTTGAAGAAATTGATTTGGACATCAATACAGGCGGAAAGATGATGCTTCCTGCCTTGTACAGTCTTCTTTTTGAAGGAGATTACATAGGTGTTGGTTCGACTTCTTTAGATACAACTGTTGGACCTTATGTAAGCTGGTGGCAGAAACCTTATAATACAAGACAGATTATTTCTGGTGGAACAAGCACTGGAAATGCAAATACAGTTTATTCCGCAAAGTTTTATTCTATTGGAGCAGTTGAGAAGTGGTGTTATGCAGGCGAAAGATTTTATTTTAATAATCAGCTGAACTGGGGCCTTGCACTTGTAAGACTTTCTGAAGGTGAAGTTTTAATAGATTCTTCTTCGCCAATTTATATGCAGTTTAATATTATCCCGGAAGTAGGCTATCATTTTCCGATTCTTAATCATCGCTTGATTTTTAGTGGTTATGCAAAATTGAACTGGGGTTGTCTGGCGGGTATAACTTTTAATACAAAATCTGATTCAGATGCTTTACTTGATTTTGCCGCTTTTATAAACGGAGATGTGTTATTGCAGGCATCTCTTGCATTAACTGTTTTGTTCTAAAATCAGCGAAGATATTGTAATTGTATTTTTTGTTTTCTTTGATTTATACAAAAGTTTATCTGCAATGGAAAACATATCCTTAATGAGACCTTCTCCGTAAACAGCGCCAAAACTCATTGATAAGTGCAGTTGCGGACATTTTTCAATCTGAATCTTTTCAACAAGGTTTCGAATCTTTTCCAGACGCTTGCTCAATATTTCTGGTGTAATGTCTTTTAAAGAAATCAAAAACTCATCGCCGCCATAACGTACTATATTATCTGAATCACGGACTGATTTTTGCAGAACTTCAGAAATGGCCGTAAGAGCATTATCTCCATAAAGATGACCATAGGTATCATTTATCTGCTTAAAAGAATCAATATCAGCAATAACCAGGGCAGAGCAGCTTTGATTTGCAAGATGCTCATCGTAATATTTCCTGTTTCTTACGTGAGTAAGCGAATCTGTGTACATCTGATCCTGCAGTTCATGTATTTCTTTATCTTTTTCTGAAAATCCCATGAGCACACTTTCATCATCAATGCGGACAATCTTTAATTCGCCGTAAATCCCTTTATCGTTTCTGTATTTTTGTGTAAAGCTCTTTCCATACTCAATCTTACTTAATCCCTCACAGGTAGAAATCGGTTGAATCAGCGAAATGTCTTCTTTATAAATACCGTATTGAAGATAAATGGCAGCCAGTTCTTCAAACGTCGGAAACTCTTTTTTTATTTCGAACTTTTTGAAAAACGGGGAACTGCGTAATTCCAAAAAATTAACTTTCCCGGTCTTAAAATTGACTTCACAAATTGTATTATATTCATACATAAGTGCATTTATAATGCACAGAAGTCTTTGATTCTGGTGTTTGAGATTTTCAATTTCTTCTTTTAAGTTCAGAAAGGCATCGGGAGAAGGGGATTCTATAACTCTCATACGCAAATTATAAATTCATAATATTGATTTTTCAATAAAAAAAATGGTGGCCCCGCCAAGCGCAACCACCATTCTATAAATCAGATAATTTTGATTTTATTTATCTGTAGATTCGTCCTCTTCTTCTACAAGGACAGTTTTCTTTGTAACAACAACTTTTTCACCATAGCATGAGAACATATCTTCAACTTTTTCTTTGTTCATCTTAGGTGTAATAAGGCTTACAAGAGGAACAAGAATCAAACCGCCAACCATTGCAATCGCACCGCAGTTGATTGGTGATTTTATAAAGCGAAGTGCAGGGAACATATTTACAACTGTAAGTCCAACACCCCATACAAAGTTTGCCCAAACAGCGGCTTTTGTCACCTTCTTAGAGAAAAGACCATATAAGAATGGAGCAAGGAAGGCACCCGCTAAAGCACCCCAGGAATAACCCATGAGCTGAGCAATGTATGGAACTTTATCTGGATTAAGGGCAATTCCAACAGAAATTGCAATAAAGATTACAATAAAGATTCGCATTACTAAAACTGTTTTCTTTTCGTCTGTCTTTTTCATGCAGGTAATTTTGAGCATATCCAGAGTTAAAGTTGAGCTTGATGTCAAAACCAGAGATGATAAAGTAGACATAGAAGCCGAAAGTACAAGAACTACAACAATACCAATTAAAACATCTGGCAGGGTAGAAAGCATCTGAGGAACTATACTGTCGTAAACAATTCCCTTTGCTCCGTGAATAGCTGGAGAATCAAAGAGGCGTCCAAAACCACCGAGGAAGTAGCAGCCACCGGCAATTACAACGGCAAATACTGTAGAAACTACGGTTCCGGTTTTTACTGCTTTTTCTGATTTAATTGAATAGAACTTGCCGACCATCTGAGGAAGTCCCCAGGTTCCAAGAGAAGTAAGAATAATTACTCCAAGAAGATTGAGAGGGTCTGGTCCAAAGAAGGAAGCAAACATTCCGTTCATACCTTTGAGGGCAGGAGCAGCAACGGTCGGGTCACCAGGGATTTTAGAAAGCTTGTCCAAAGCACTTAAGAAGCCTCCCTGTCCGTTTATTACTGCGGCAATTACTGCAACAATTCCACCCAGCATGATAAGTCCCTGAATAAAGTCGTTGATTGCAGTTGCCATATATCCACCTAAGATTACATAAACTGCTGTAAGAAGGGCCATACCAATTACACACCATTTGTAGTCAATATCAAAAGCAAGTCCGAAGAGGGTAGAAAGACCCTTGTACAAAGATGCTGTATATGGAATAAGAAAAACAAAGGCAATTGCAGCAGCGGCAATTCTAAGGGATTTGCTGTCGTAGCGTTTTCCAAAATAATCAGGCATTGTTTTTGCATCCAGGTGATGGGTCATTACTCGGGTACGACGTCCCATTACAACCCAGGCAAGCAGAGAACCAAGGAAGGCGTTTCCAAGTCCAATCCAGGTAGATGAAACTCCATATTTCCAGCCAAACTGTCCGGCGTAACCAATAAATACTACGGCAGAAAAATAAGATGTTCCGTATGCAAAGGCAGTAAGCCAGGGACCAACGTTACGTCCACCAAGAACAAATCCATTTACATCCTTTGCCTGTCTGCGGGAATAAACTCCAACAAAAATCATGATGGCAAAGAAAATAACCAGCAATGCAATTTTAATAATCATAAAGATCCTCCAAAGGTTTAATACCTCTTCAATTCTTTAATATTATTAAATTATCATGCTTCTGTCAATTTGTTTCTATTAATAGTAATTTCTTGATTTGCTGTTTAATTTTTTTTTCATTTAGGGTAAAATAATATTGATGGAAGATAAAATTGTCATAAAAGGAGCAAGGGAACATAATCTTAAAAATATCGATGTTACCTTGCCTAGAAATAAACTCGTTGTAATTTCAGGACTTTCTGGTTCTGGAAAATCTTCTCTGGCTTTTGATACTCTTTTTGCAGAAGGACAGCGCCGCTATATGGAAAGTCTTTCTTCCTATGCCCGTCAGTTTTTGGGAAGAATGGATAAACCAGATGTAGATCTTATAGAAGGGCTGTCTCCTGCAATTTCAATTGAACAGAAGTCTACAAATAAAAATCCGCGTTCTACAGTTGGTACTATCACCGAGATTTATGATTTTTATAGGCTTTTGTATGCAAGAATAGGACATCCTCATTGTCCTAATTGTGGCAGGGAAATCCGTGAACAGTCCATTGACCAGATTATCGATACTATAATGACCTGGCCTGATGATACAAAAATGCAGATTCTTGCTCCAGTTATTCGCGGAAAGAAAGGTGAACATCAGAAGATTATAGAAGATGCTAAAAAATCAGGTTTTATACGTGCCAGAATTGATGGTGTAATGGCTGATTTGGAAGATAATGTAAAACTCGATAAACAGAAAAAGCATACAATTGAAATTGTTGTTGACCGAATCAGAAAATCTGACTCAATAAGAACCAGACTTGCAGATTCAATTGAAATTGCCTTAAAAAATGCAGGTGGAATTGTAATTGTAACCCGTTCAGATGCACAGTCTCAAAAAGAGGTTGAAGTATTTTTTAGTCAGAAAAATGCCTGTCCAGATTGTGGTATTTCTATTCCGGATTTACAGCCTCGTCTTTTTAGTTTTAATAATCCTTTTGGAGCTTGTCCTGAATGTACTGGTCTTGGCGAAAAAATGGAATGGGATTTTAATAAGATTCTTCCTGACCGTTCTCTGAGTTTTAATCAGTCAGCTTTTCCATTTTTTAATCCTACAAGTGAATGGAACCGTAGTATTTTTGATGCTGTAGCCAATGCAAGCGGTTTTACACTGGACACTCCAATTAATGAACTTACTGACAAACAGTTTGATTTTTTGTGGAATGGAGATGAAAGTAAAAAATTGCACTGGATTTATAAAAAGCAGAGTGGTGAAGGTTATTCTGAATATAATCGTCCATGGCCTGGTGTATTAAATGAAATGATGCGCCGTTACCGGGAGGCCTGGGGTGAAAGTATGCGGGCAAATATTGAAGAAAAGTTTATGGCTATTCATGAATGTTCTGCTTGTCACGGAATGAGGCTGCGTAAAGAAGCGCTTGGAGTAACTGTAGGCGAAAAAAATATCTATGAACTTTGTAAACTTTCTGTCCGCGAAACAATAGAGTTTTTTGATTCCCTGCAGGTTTCAGAAAGCGAAAGTCAGATTGCAAGTCAGATTTTAAAGGAAATCCGTGCCAGATTGCGATTTTTGCGGGATGTAGGTTTGGATTATCTGACTATGGAACGTTCTGCAGAATCTTTGTCTGGTGGAGAAGCTCAGCGAATCCGTCTTGCAACTCAAATTGGTTCTGCCTTATGTGGAGTAATGTATATTCTTGATGAACCTTCTATAGGACTTCATCAGCGGGATAATCAAAAGCTTATTGATACTTTGCTCAGTCTGAGAGATAACGGAAATACGGTTATTGTTGTTGAACATGATGAACAGACTTTGAGGACTGCGGATTATTTAATCGACCTGGGACCTGGAGCTGGAGTAAATGGCGGACGCATTGTTGCAGCAGGAACTCCTGAAGAAGTTGCTAAGGTAAAAGAAAGTCTCACTGGACAATATCTTGCTGGAACCTTAAAAATGGATATTCCCGGTAAACGCAGGGCTGGAAATGGAAAGTTTTTAAGCATTAAAGGAGCTGTGGAACACAATCTTAAGAATGTTTCAGTTGATATTCCTCTGGGCGTATTCACCTGTATTACTGGGGTAAGTGGTTCAGGAAAATCAACCTTGATGAGTGATATTCTCTATCCTGCAGTTTCAAATAAGCTTATGCGTACCGATTATCCTGTTGGCAAATGCGAGGCTGTTGAAGGAATAGAGGCTCTTGATAAAGTAATAAATATTGACCAGAGTCCAATTGGTCGTTCTCCGCGTTCAAATCCAGCTACTTATGTAGGTGTATTTGATGCAATCCGTGATTTGTTTGCCAGTCTTCCCGAAAGTAAAGCCCGTGGATATGCAAAGGGACGTTTTAGTTTTAATGTAAAGGGTGGTCGTTGTGAAGCATGTCAGGGGGCTGGTGAAAATGTTATTGAAATGAACTTTTTACCGGATGTTTACATTCAGTGTGAAGTTTGCGGTGGAAAACGCTTTAATAAAGAAACTCTTGAGGTTGAGTTCAAGGGTAAATCAATAAATGATGTATTGAATATGACTATTGATGAAGCCTGTGATTTCTTTGCCGGCATTCCTCATATTTATAGAAAAATCTCTACCCTGCAGTCTGTAGGTCTTGGATATATTACGCTTGGACAGAATGCGCTTACTCTTTCTGGTGGTGAAGCCCAGCGTGTAAAGCTTGCAAATGAACTTGCCAGACCTGCAACCAGCAAAACTCTGTATATTTTAGATGAACCTACAACCGGTTTGCATTTTGCTGATGTTAAGCAGCTTATGACTGTAATTCAAAGGCTTGTGGACCAGGGAAACAGTGTGGTTATGATTGAGCATAATCTGGATGTAATTTGTCAGTCTGATTATATAATTGACTTGGGACCAGAAGGCGGCTTTAGAGGTGGAAATATTATTGCTAAAGGTACACCTGAAGAACTTGCTGAATGTGAACAAAGCTATACTGGTCAATTTATAAAAAAAATGTTGATTAAGGATTGTTAATGAGAGGTTTGCGTTTTTTCCGGAAAATTATCTCTTTTCTTTTTCTGATGATTTTAATGCCTCTTTCTCTTAATGCCCAGGATAAAGTTTCTGGGAACGGGAACACTTCTACTGTAATTTCTATTGTTAATGCTCAGAAAACTACTTATACAAAGGTTGAAGAAACAGGAAATGACAGTATTGTTCTGGAAGGCGCTGTTGAAATCTCTGTAAAAAAAGGAGACACTACTTCGGAAATTAAAGCAGATGTAATAACTTATGACCGTAAAACCGAAATGCTTTATGCCCGCGGAAACGTAGAAATCACTACAAAAGGTTCTAATTCCGGTGGGGAAACTACAACGGCTAATTCTCTGCTTCTTAATACCTCTACTCTTGAAGGCGTATTTGATGGTGGACGAGTAGTACAGACAAAAAGTGATGCCCTAAATCTTCCGTCTGGTTCAACTCTTATTGTTTTTTCTGACCTTTTTGGCAAATCGGAATCGAATACAATTTCTTTTAAAAATTCCAGTCTTACCTTCTGTGATGATGAAGATCCTCACTGGCATATAGATGCAACAAGAACCTGGCTGCTCCCCGGCGGTGAGTTTGCTTTTTTTAATGCCCTGCTTTATGTAGGAAAAACGCCAGTTCTTTATCTTCCGGCCTTTTATTATCCAAAAGACGAATTGATTTTTAATCCTGTATTTACGACTTATAAACGAAAAGGTTATGCAATTCAGAATACTTATTATATCATGGGCCGCAAACCCCTGAATACTTCTTCCTCTTCATCATCTTCGTCCTCTTCTGATGACGAGTCCAGCACAGCGGAATCTTTAAAAGCCCTTTATAATTTTATGAAACCGACAACTCTTAAGGAACAGGAAAGACAGGGGCTTATTCTTCATAATCTTGATGAAAATTACGGTGGAAACACTTCAAAATACTTAAAAATCTTTGCGGATTATTATTCTAATCTGGGATATATGACTGGTGTTGAAGGCGTTTTTCAGCCTTCGGAAAAATATGTTACAAACTTAAAGTTTAATGTAGATTTGGGCTTTAGTAGGACAATTTTTAGATCAGGTGACAGCTATACAACTATTTCTACAGCAGAAGAAGTTTACTGGGATAAATCTAATTTTATGGGCATTTCTGTTCCTTTTAGATATGGCATGAACATGGATATGACCTTATCAAAGCCGTTTAAATTGACACTTTCAATGCCTTTGTATTCAGATCCGTATTTTTATTATGATTTTATGCAGCGTAATGAATCTATGGACTGGATTTCTTATTTTTTATCCAATGATAATGATGATACCAGTTCAAGTACATATTCTTCGTTCAAATGGAATCTTTCTGCTTCCTATTCACCGACATTGCCTGCTGTACTTAAACCGTATATTTCTTCTTTAAGTTTTTCTCTGGGCAGTTCTATCAATTTTGCTACGGCAACTGCTCAATTGACAGAATTGAAGGTTCAGGGAAATACTGAATATGAAGGAGATAAGAGAAGTCAAAATGGAGACAGTTGGGCTTCTTATACTCCGGAACGAAACTTCTATTATCCATCGCAGATTACACCTGCGGATGTAAAGGTTTCTATGAGTGGAACTTTGTTTGAATGGCCAAAAACTTCTTCAAAATCTACAACTACAAAGGATACAAAAAAAGATACGAAGACCGATTCAAAAAAAGAAGAACTGCTCGTTTTGATTGAGCCGGAAGATTTAAAAATTACCCCACCTGAAACAAAAGACAAAAAAGAAGATACAAAAACTGAAACTGCTGAAGCTACAGGGGAAGGGGAAAGTGACAGTGAAAATACAGCTGAAACTTCTGATACCCCAGCATCACTTTCTACCGCTGAGGCTTTGTTTGTAAATACGGTTCCTGATTTACCAACTACAATTTCAAATATTACAAAAACTTCAGGTTTGACTTATAAACTCGGTTATTCAATTTCACCAACACTTACTACTCAGTTTGCCTATGATGTAAATGAAATCTATGATAATAATGGAAAAGAGCAATCCAGAAAGTATTTGTATATTCCTGAAGATTTTAAATGGACTAAAATAAAATCCTTTATGTATACGTATAAGATGCCAACGTCAGTATCCAGTACTTTGAATTATGGCGGAAGCTTTTTTTCTATGACGAATAAACTTTCTTATGACCCAATCTGGCAGGATCACCCTAATACAGATGGCGTTACTGCTAAAGACAGACAATCCCTTGCACTTGCTGACTATAAAGCAAGAAGCCAGGCAATTTCTGAGTCAAATACAATCAGTTTTAAACCTTTTGCCTATGTTCCTGCTTTTTCTGATACAGGTATTTCATGGAACTCAACATTAAAATTATTTAGAATGGAGTTTAAGGGTTCCACCACAGATACGGACAGTTATGTACAGGGACTTGGATACAGTTCCTGGGAAGAATACTGGGCTTCTGAAGATGCCTGGACAACATATTGGATTTTAAAAGATTACAATGATGATTCGAATTGGACTGATGATATTGATAAACTTGCCTTCCAGCAGAAGTTTATTACGGCAAACACCTTGAATGTGACTCTAGGAGCTAATCAGCATAATTCAACTTTTAAGCAAAATCTTACTTATTCGCTTACCATGCCACCGCAATACTGGAAGCATAATTTTTCTTTGAATCTTACTTTCCCTTATGTAACGGGAAATATAGCCTGGAGTGCAAGCCAGAAAAGCACGGATGCAGACAGCGACGGTAAACTTGACTGGACAATGAATAATCTTACTCAGGCTCTTACGGTTTCGCTCTTTAATTCCAGTTTAAAGCTTTCTGAAAGTTACTCAATTATTACAGATCCGGATGCCTGGAAAAATCGTAATGAGGATGCTGAAGCTCTTGGTTTGAATAATTTTGAAGCTTTTATGAATCATTCTGACAGTTTTAAGTTGTCACTTACCTGGAAAAAACTGACGGCTGCTTATACAATGTCTTATACTACGGGATATGATTTGGACAAAGAAGGTGGAACTGGTTGGAATGCCCGGGAGAAAAAACAATTTCTTCCATATTCAATGTCCCTTTCTTATTCACCGGCTTCAAAAACTTATTACCGCTGGTCTAATAAATTGAGTTTTGCTCCTGCTTTGACTACCAGTGTTACTGCTGATCTTGTTAGGGCAACAAACAGTTATTTCCTTTTTAATCCGTCCTTAAACTTTAAGGTAAATGATTTGCTGAATATTTCCTTTTCTGCTTCTTCCCGTAACTCAACCTTATACTGGTATTTCCAGGGAAAAGACAGTATTTACAGCGAAGATTTAGGCAATAACTTTTTCTCTCAGTTCTTCCTTGATTTGGTGCGCTCTTTTGGAATTGGAAAAAATTCTTTTATGGAAAATCG
>JAILQA010000442.1 GCA_024699205.1 Treponema sp.
TAAATAAAGTGGGCTAAAGACGATATAGCCATGGAATACACGATATAGTATAGTCGATAAAGATAAAACAGGGAAAATGAAACAGAATAAAAAACAGGAAAAGAAGCAAAAACTTCGCGGTCAGGAAGGCTTTGAAGAATATTACAAGGGTATTTTTGGTCAACGCTGGGATAAATTGAAAGATTCTCTTGTTAATGAAAATGATTCTGTGGAATATCATATTCCCGGAGCTGAAAAATCCTATTTTCTTGATTCTGCAAGCGTTTTAGCCGCTGCCTGTCTGCCTTTACAAGATGCTGAAAAAATCCTTGATTTATGTGCAGCTCCTGGAGGAAAGACAATTGTTCTTGCTTCAAGAATGGATTCCCAAGCCCGTCTTTATTCCAATGAGCGTTCACCAGACCGCAAGCACAGACTTTCACTTTCAGTAGAAAGCTGTATCCCTCCTCAAATTGCAGAACGAATTACCGTCTCCTGCAGCGATGGTTCAACCTGGTGTACCCGCCAGACAGAATGCTTTGACAGAATTCTCTTAGACGCTCCCTGCTCTTCTGAACGTCATGTAATTTCCAGCCCAAAATATCTGGCAGAATGGTCCCTTTCAAGAATCAAAACAGTCACCTCCGAACAATGGGCTCTACTTTCCAGTGCCTACCGGCTTTTAGAACCAAATGGCATTCTTTTATATTCCACCTGTGCCATCTGCCCTGATGAAAATGACGGCATGATTGAAAGATTACAGAAAAAATATAATAAAGATGGAGAATCTCTGACTTTTCTCGAAGCAAAAGCAGACCAATCAATAAAGGGAAAATTTTCAGAGATAAGTTTTCCTTCTTATGAAAAAACAAAATATGGCTATCAGATTCTACCAGATACGCAAAATGGTGCCGGCCCAATTTATTTTGCAATAATAAAAAAAATAAAAAGTATAAATAAATAGTTATAATCGATTAAATTATTTACAAAGAGCAAAATAAAATAATATAATTAAATATGGCAGACATTAGAATTCGAAAGAATAAACTATCCGCAAAACTTAGAAGTGCGCTTATTATGCCTATAGAGCACAGAAGTTATATTGTAGAACAGAATCTGAAAAGGCTTACTGTCTTGAATTGGATTTTAATTTTTTCCGGTATCAGCATGGATGCCTTAATTTTGTCCAATAATTTATATCAGAATCACAATCAGAAGCTTATTATTTATTTCTTTTTAGTTCTTACCTTGATTTCTGGTATCTCTTTAATCTGGTGCTATCTTTTCAAAAATAAGCCGAATATATCACCTGAATTGCGTTCTATCGGACACTTTTTTTCTTTTTTTGCAATTATGATTCTCTGTCTGATTGCCTTTCTGAATCTTTTTGTTATTTTCAGTGCCTTTATTTATTTTATTTGTGCAGTTATTGTTTTTTCACTGGTATTTTATATGGAGCCCTTTTTCTTCTCGATTGTTCTTGTTGCAACAATCTCTGCAATGACTCCAAAATTAGTCACAGCCTTCGGGATTCCTTCTATTATTGTTGTCATTTTCTTTTCAACAATTATGGTTTTTATTGTTTTTTCACGATGGACCACTACAATCAAAATGCTCAATGCCCAGAGTGAGCAGAAAAGATATACCAGTAATCTAGAAAAAGAAATCACACTAGCTTCATTTGTCCAGAAAAGTTTTTTCACACATAATGTTACAGAATTTGATGGCTGGACCTTGAATTTTTATTCTGAACCTATGGCCGGCATTTCGGGCGATATGTTTGATATTTACAACACAGATAATAAGCTTGACGGATTAGGCTTGTTCGATGTTTCAGGTCACGGACTTTCTTCCGGTTTAGTAACTATGCTTGTAAAAAATATAATTTATAAAGAATTCTACAAGCAGAAAGATAAACCCCTGCAGCAGGTTTTGAATTACATCAACGACAGAATCATTAAGGAAAAAGGTGACATTGAAAACTTTTTGACAGGAACTCTGGCTCGTATAAACGGGAATAATGTAGAATTTATAAATGCAGGAAATCCTCAGCCTATAATTTACGTAAAAACTCAAAATAACGCATTTTTTTATGAAAACAGCAATCAGAATCATTATGGTGTAATTGGAATGGCAGATTTCCCGGTTAATTATACGTCAACTGTTATCAAAATGAATCCAGGGGTTTATCTTTCTGCTTGTAGAATTCTT
>JAILQA010000023.1 GCA_024699205.1 Treponema sp.
TGCAAATATAAAAAAAAGAAATTATTTAATGTCTTGTTTTAGAGACATTGTTAAATATTTTCAAAATGTAAAAGTAAATTGGTATTATATAAATAAATTAACAAAGGATGGATATCCACCACATCCACTATATCAAAAAACAGCTTTATTAAAAGAATTATCAATTGAAACTTTATTGAAACAATAATATGGAGCTGATCGGACTTGAACCGACTACCTCTACAATGCCATTGTAGCGCTCTAGCCAGGTGAGCTACAGCCCCGATTTATTCTTTGAATATATCATAAATCTTCAAATATTTCCTCTCCAATTTTTCTAAAAAGTATAGAAAACATATACTAATTAGTATAGAAAACATATACCTTCTTGAACTGTATTTTGCCCTTAATATTGAATCATGAAGATTCAAGGTAGAGATTGCACACTGACTGTGGCAAAAGACGGTGACTTTATTCCATTACCATACAGCGAGGAAACTGTAAGAACTGCGTCCAAAGGCTATTCTTTGCCTTGCGTAATTGGTGGAAGGAACAGGGAAAAAAGAATTGAAACTAAGAAAGAGATTACAGGCTGCTTTGTATCACGGCTTGAAGCTTTGAATGTTTCGGCTCTGTTCCTTTTGCTTTTCTATAATAATCAGACTTTTGATATTTACACTGACAGAATTTTTGAAAAGAAAGTTTATAAAAATGTACTCGTAAAAAGTTTTGAACTACGTGCAACAAATGGCGAAGCCTTTAAATTCCGCTTTGATTTACGAGGCTCGGAAGATTCTTATGAAGACAGCTGGCCTGGCAATATGCCGTCACTCTCCTGGGAGCGTGGCCGCACTTACCATTATAACGGAGACAACGTTACAGCAGATTTGAAAGTGCTGCCGCTGATTTATAAGTTTGAGCTTACAGGCGATTATACTAACGATTCGAAATATCAGATTACTTTGTACTTTCCGATGAGTACAGAGTTTTATCCTTCAAATATAAAGATAGATAGACTCACAATTCCACTTGATGGCAGAGACGGCGTAAGTTTAGATCTTTATGACTTAGAGCCTCTTGATGATTTATGCGACATAAACTGTGCTGATACAGTTTTGTGTTTTCAGAAATTTAATGTGTCTTCAATTATGGTTTTGAATATCCGTAATGAACATGAAAAGCTGGAGGTGGTTCTGTGAAATTTTACGAACTGCCGCCGGCAATTGATGCCGTACTTGAAGAAACAAGTATTAGACCTTTTGCACGTATATGCTTTATGAAAGCTGATGGATCAGCAGTTTATGTAAAAGATTCTGATATTATCTCCTGCATTATTACTTCTTATAAAAGTACAGAGGGCGGAATAATTAACGGTGGCGAAATCATTCTTAATAACACACATGATTTATATTCAATTGAAACTGATTCAGAATATACAACAGACTTGAATGTCCTTATCTGGTACGCATTTGGAAATTCTGAAAACTGTTATTTACGTTTTAATCTCTTTGTAGATAAGAATGGCTTTCAAGTTCAGGAAACAGGATTCAATGAAAAAACTACAACAATAAAGCTTGTAGACCT
The DNA here is from genome assembly GCA_024699205.1 of Treponema sp. Taxonomy (GTDB): domain Bacteria; phylum Spirochaetota; class Spirochaetia; order Treponematales; family Treponemataceae; genus Treponema_D. The sequence goes on from JAILQA010000023.1 coordinate 1,564, forward strand.
TTCTGTAAAAATGGATAACGCAAGCCTGCAGAAGAACTGGACTGACAGTGAAGTTGCTGTTCATAAAGTTGTATGTGATAAAACTCAGCCTGAAAAATCTCTTGTTCATATCATCGCAAAAAGGGCAGGCATTGAAGCGCGTGACATTAACTGCGGCGAGCTTCCTTTTAATATTGCTTATGTAGTAATTGAAAACACTGCATGGAAAGAATTGTGTGCCTTGGCCCGTGCTTACAACGCCTGTGTTGAGTGCGGTAAGGATCAGACTCTGAGCTTTATTGAAAGTCCTTATGATCTGGAAAATGAGTTCAGTGAAGATTCCGGATTCTTTTTGAACGAGAAAAATATTACTCACTACAGATACTTTAATAACAATGAAAGTTACGCAAATAACATCCGACTGAAATATACACGTTATGTAGAAACACAAAGGCAGGAG
>JAILQA010000128.1 GCA_024699205.1 Treponema sp.
GAATCCTTCAAACTGCTCAAAGATATTTATATGATCCCAGATGCTGACTACAATCAGATGCTGGAGCTTTATCGCGAGCTTGCAGATATTGAAACTCTTTTGCATAAGACGGTTCGTCAGATGTCGCTTGGTCAGCGTACCTTAAGCGATATTCTTGCAGCTTTTCTTCATAACCCAAAAATTGTTTTTCTGGATGAACCGACAATTGGACTTGATGTTGCCATGAAGGCAAAAATCCGCGAGCTTATCAAAGGCCTGAATCAAGAAAAAAATACAACGGTAATTCTTACAACTCATGATATGGGGGATGTTGATGCACTTTGCCAGAGAATTGTGATTATTGACCACGGCAGTATGATTTACGATAACGACATTGAACACCTTAAACATTATTTCGGCTCATATCGGACGCTTCAACTGAATCTTGCTGACAGTGGTTGGAAGGAGATTGTAGTCGATGAAGCCAAAGCAGATGTTATGTCGGTTATTTCTGAATATCAGCTTAAGGGTGGTATTAAGGACATAAAACTGGAAGATATTTCTACGGAAGAAGTTATTAAGAAAATCTATGAGCAGGCGGCTTCAAGAAGTGCTTAGCAGGAGAAAAAAATAAATATTAAGAAATATCTAGCGCTTACCCGGCTGGGAATGATGGAAAAATTACATTACAGGCTTGGAACCTTTGTAACACTTTTCGGTAATTTAATTTATCTGGTTTTAATCTATTTTTTATGGAAAGCAATTTATGCTTCTTCGGGAAGGGACCTGGTAAATGGTATGACACTTAATGATACTATGATTTACCTCGTTCTCGCCACAGCTTTATTTAATTTTCTTGAAGTTTTTCTGGTTTGGGATATGAGCCGGGATATTCAATCTGGGACAATAATTCTTAAACTGCTTAAACCCATGAATTTTAGAAGTTACAGTTTCTGGTCATATTTCGGCGAAAATGTCATGTCTTTTTTTCTGACCTTTCTTCCAACTTTTATAATTATAAATATTTTGACACACGGAAGCATTGCTCTGGGTATAAACCTGCTCTTTTTTATCATTTCGGTTGTTATGGCTTTGATAATCAATTTCAGTATAGATATGATTGTTGCGACAATCTGCCTTTATACAGAATCTACCTGGGGATTGAATATTGTCAAGGAATGTATTGTTCTGCTACTATCAGGTGCATCTATACCACTTGCGTTTTTCCCTGAAAGTCTCAGAAGTATTGTGCAGTATCTTCCATTTCGCTGTATTTATGATACACCCTTGAGCGTCTTGCTGCAAAAGCCCGGCTATACTTTTGGAAGCGGCCTCTTCTTTTCATTTATGCTCCAATTTGCCTGGTGTGTTGCTCTTACAGGAATTGGTTGTGTTTTCTGGAGCCTTTCTCTTAAAAAAATTGCAGTAAATGGAGGATAGAATTATGAATAATATAAGCAGAAATGAAAGCAAATTAAACAACAATACTTCTTCGGTAAAAAGAGGTTTTCGTTTTTATCTCAAAATCTATGGTAAAATTCTTCTTCAGGATTTTAAAAGCAAGATGAGCTACCGTGCCGATTTTATAATTTCAAATATAGGAATGATAGTTTCTAACCTTGTTGGATTCGTAACCTTTTATATTCTTTTTCAGAATTTTGAAACTATCAACGGCTGGACCAAGTACGAAATGCTTTTTCTCTATGGATTTTCCCTCATCGCTCTAACCCCCGTCCAATGCTTTTTTGACAACAACTGGAACCTTCGTTTTTTCGTTAAATCTGGTGATTTTATAAAATATTGCTTCCGGCCACTAAACATCTATTTTTATTTTATTTCCGAAGATTTTGATGTAAAAGGACTCGGACAACTGCTTTTTGGAACTGCCACGCTTGTCTATGCCTGGCGCCTTCTTGCAATACCTGTAACAACCATAGTAATAATTCAAACAATTCTCTTTTTATTTACAGCCTCTCTTTTTATGATTTCAATTATGAACTTTGCAGCCGCAACCTGTTTCTGGATTCAAAATTCTGGTTATGTAATGGTGATTATGTCCCGTTTTAAGGACTTTTCAAAATATCCCGCAAGCATTTACAATTCATTTTTCAGAATTGTTTTTACCTTTGTTATTCCGATTGCATTTATAGCCTATTATCCATCCCTTGTTGTGCTCAGACCAGATTCGGTTCCCCTGCTTTCCTGGTTTTCGCCATTAATAGGGCTGGCTTTCTTTTATTTGAGCTATAGATTCTGGGTGTTCGGTGCCAGAAAGTATGAAGGCACTGGTTCATGATTAAAAAAATCATTATTATTTAAATATAAGGAAATTAAATGTAAGGAAAGATAATGGACTGGCATTTTACAGAGCAAAAAGATATAGAAATCCTGCAAAAGTGCGCTATAAATAATGATTTTTATGCAAATAATTACAG
>JAILQA010000207.1 GCA_024699205.1 Treponema sp.
ATTTTGATATAATTGTTTCCTATAAAAATATCACTAGAGGCGTTAGAATGAGCAAATACCCTTTTGAAAACATTGAGCCTAAATGGCAGAAGTATTGGGAAGACAACAAAATTTTTAAAGTTAGAGAAGATCCGTCTGTCCCAAAAGAAAAAAGAATGTATGTTTTGGATATGTTTCCATATCCATCGGCAGCAGGACTTCATGTAGGTCATCCTGAAGGTTACACAGCAACTGATATTTACTGCCGCTACCTAAGAATGAAAGGTTACAACGTACTTCATCCAATGGGATTTGACTCTTTCGGTCTACCGGCAGAAAATTATGCTATTAAAACCGGAACTCACCCAAAAACAACTACTCATGCAAATATTGCCAAGTTTACACAGCAGATAAAATCTCTTGGATTTAGTTACGACTGGGATAGATGTGTATCTACCTGTGAGCCTGAATACTACAAATGGACTCAGTGGATTTTCCTCCAGCTGTACAAAAAAGGTCTCGCTTATGAAAGCAATACTCCTATTAACTGGTGTCCGTCATGTAAAACAGGTCTTGCAAACGAAGAGGTAAAGGAAGGCCGCTGTGAACGCTGTGGAAACATTGTTACTCACAAAACAATCCGCCAGTGGGTTTTAAAAATTACTGATTACGCAGACCGCCTGCTTGAAGATTTAGATTCTCTTGACTGGCCGGAAAGCGTTAAGATAATGCAGAAAAACTGGATTGGAAAATCCATTGGTGCAGAAGTTGATTTTGTTATAGCTGATAAGGATGGAAATCCTACTTCCGACAAGCTCACTGTTTACACTACCCGCTGCGATACTCTTTTTGGTGCAACTTATATGGTAGTTTCTCCTGAGCATCCTCTTATTGAACGACTTACAACTGCTGAACAAAAAGCTGCTGTTGAAAAATACCGTGATGATGCAGCTAAAAAATCTGATTTGGAAAGAACAGATTTGGCAAAAGATAAAACTGGTGTTTTCAGCGGAAGTTATGCAATTAATCCGGTAAATGGTAAAAAGATTCCTATCTGGGTTGCTGATTACGTTCTCATTTCTTATGGAACCGGTGCAATTATGGCAGTTCCAGCTCACGATACCCGCGACTGGGAGTTTGCTAAAAAGTTCAATCTCCCTATTATTGAGGTTTTAAAGTCTCAGGTTGATGTTCAGACACAAGCCTGGACAGAAGACGGTATCCACGTTAATTCCGACTTCCTTGATGGTCTCAACAAAAAAGATGCCATTGAAAAAATGCTTGCCTGGCTTGCAGAAAAAGGCTGCGGTAAAAAAGCTGTAAATTATAAACTCCGTGACTGGATTTTCAGTAGACAGCGTTACTGGGGTGAACCAATTCCTTTGATTCATTGTCCAGACTGCGGTACTGTGCCTGTTCCAGAAGACCAGCTTCCACTTGAATTGCCTGATGTAAAATCTTATCAGCCTACAGGAACTGGTGAAAGTCCTCTTGCAGGAATTGAATCTTGGGTAAATTGCAAATGTCCAAAATGCGGAAAGCCAGCAAAAAGAGAAACAAATACAATGCCTCAATGGGGCGGAAGCTGCTGGTATTATCTGCGCTATCTTGATCCAAACAACAATAAGGAGTTCTGTTCAAAAGAAGCAGAAGAGTATTGGATGCCAGTTGATTTATATGTTGGTGGTGCTGAACATGCAGTTCTCCATCTGCTTTATGCAAGATTCTGGCACAAGGTACTTTATGATTTGGGAGTTGTTTCTACAAAAGAACCATTCCAGCGCCTTATCAACCAGGGTATGATTACCTCTTTTGCTTATCAGCGCCATAACAAAACTCTTGTACCAGTTGATGAAGTTGAACAGCGTGATGATGGAAAATACTACGAAAAAGCAACAGGCGAAGAACTTGAACAGGTTGTTGCAAAAATGAGTAAATCCCTCAAAAACGTAGTAAATCCTGATGACCAGATTAAGCAGTACGGTGCAGACTCTGTTAGAATGTACGAAATGTTCATGGGACCACTTACAATGTCAAAACCTTGGTCAACACAGGGAATTGTTGGTATTCACCGCTTCCTTGAAAAAGTTTGGGCAGTTTCTGAAAAACCAATGTCTGATATTGATATTACCGGTCATCTTGAAGACAAAAAACTCGTTGAAACCCGTAAGATTTTTGCACAGACTGTTAAGAAAGTTACTGATGATACAGACACCTTGAACTTTAACACAGCAATTAGCCAGATGATGATTTTGATTAATGATTTGTCAAAGCTTGAATCTGTACCAAAAGCCTTGTGGAGCGATTTTGTTAAACTGCTTTCTCCTTATGTTCCTCATCTTGGTGAAGAACTCTGGAATAAGCTGGGAAATACAAAATCTGTTGCTTACGAAAGCTGGCCAACAATCAATGCTGATTTTGCAAAAGATGATGCAAAAACAATTGTTGTAATGGTAAACGGTAAAAAACGTGATACCTTTGAAGCAGCACCTGGAACAAGTCAGGATGATTTGAAGGCAACAGCACTTGCACATGAAGGTGTTAAGAAGTTTACAGACGGTCACGAAATTGTAAAATGCATTATTGTCCCAGATAAACTGGTTAATATTGTAGTCAAATAACGGAGACTTCTGTTACAAGTTTTATTTATAAAAAAAGGTGGTTACGACAAAATCGCAACCACCTTTTTTTGTGATGTATTGATGTACCAGTTTTGCTTTAGCAAAACTGGAAGCGAAGGCAGTTGAAACAACCACCAAGTATTGTCAGAAGCCTTCGCTAATGGACTTCCGTGACAGAGTTAACTATATTAAAGAGCGACTTAAAGCCCGTGGAAGCAATCGCCTTTTCTGATTCGTTGGACATAGACATAAAATACAACTTATGATTTGCTTCCTCACTGTCATTAAAGGCTGCCATCAAAAGACCGATTCCAGAAGCATCCAGTTCTATCAATTTTGACATATCAAGAACAATATTATTTTTTAAAACTGCTGAATAAAGGGTGTTCTGAAACTCGCCCAAGGTATAGGCGTTCAAAGCGCCTTCAAGTTCATATAAATGATAGTTTGCACCGTCTTTTTCTACTATA
>JAILQA010000213.1 GCA_024699205.1 Treponema sp.
ATGTAAAAGACTATACTGCACGCTGGCAAAAGAAAATCGATAGAGACATCTTTAACGTTTGTAGAAAAGATGGCACACCGGCATCAAAGGATTTTAATTTTACAATAAATGAAAATACCCTTCCAATTAAAAAAAGCGACCTCATTCAGTTTAAGATAAATCCTGATGTATTTGAAACTATTACTATTACTGATAGCACAGGAAATAAACTTCTTGATAATGTAAAGCTTGCAGATTGCAAGAATGCAAAAATTGAAACAGATTCCAAGGGTAATGTTATTACTCCTGTAAGCCAGGCTTATAAGTTTGCTTTTAATGATGATAGCGAAAAAATGGAAAACTGGTATCAGATTTCTGTAAAAGCTGCTGCAAATACTGATTCACTAAATGTGAGCCTTTCTAAATCTGGTGATGCTGTTGATTCTGTTTATGTAGCATTTGATGATTTCACTGTTCAGTATGGTTCAACAAGAGGTTATATAACAGTCTCTGGTGATAATATTGACGGTGGTGTAGTCAAGCCAGAGTAAGACAGAGTAATAAGGGTACTACAAAAGAATTAATAATTATGATTCCAGTACGTCAGCATAAAGAAATACTACCAGAGATGAAGCTTCCTGCGGGCTCTGGAGCAAAGATTGAGGCCTGGTCAAAGGGAAAAGGCTCTTATTCAAAAGAAAACGGCTTTGAAGATTTACCGCCGGTCGTAAGTAATTTGAGCGACGGTAAATCTACCAACCGTACAGAAGAAATAAAGCGTGCCATTAAAAAAAGCGAAGAAGCCGGCCTCTTTAATGGTCGCAAGGCAAAAAATGTAATTGTAATTATAGGTGACGGAATGGGAGAAAGTCACCTTAAGGCTTCAAGGCAGTTTTACGGTCCGCTTGTAATGGATTCCTTCAGTCATTATTGTTCAGCTACTACGGATTGTTTTATGCCGGCCCTAAATGAAGATGGAAGTGCAGTAGAAGTTGATGCTAACGATGATAGGCTTGTTACAACAGACAGCAGCGCGGGTGGAACAGCAATCTTATGTGGCGAACGAACACGTTACGGTTATATCGGGCTTGATAAAAACGGAAAAGAAATAAAAAATCTTGGTGAACGTGCGCGCGAAAAAGGTATGCTGGTTGGTTGTGTTACAAATGACCACATGGGAGATTCAACTCCTGCTTGTGCAATTGTTCACGAAGTCTGCCGTGAAAAAGAAAAGGAAATCTATCAGAAAGAGCTTGATTTTGCACCAGATTTGCTTTTTGGACACAACGCCTGTAAAGAAGTTTTTGACGGCACAAATAAAATGAAATGTTATGAACGCTTTTATGATTTGGTAGAGGAACAAAATCAGAAGGGTCATAAAGATAAATGCGCCAGTTTGTGGGAAGGTAATTTTTGCGAATACGAAGAAGATACAAAAGCCGGCTTCAATATGGAGCCTGTAAAAGATTGTCCTTCTTTTGTAGAAATGGTTTGGTTTACGCTTTCCCATCTGGATTATAAAGCCAAGGCCAAGGGAGACTGCGGTTTTTTCTGTATGATAGAAAATACCTGCTGCGATGGCTGGGGACATGCTCAACTTGTTCAGCCGATTATGAACGAAGTTCAGTGCTTTGATGAAGGTGTTGCTGTGGCCGCTAAGTTTGTATTGGAAAATCCTGATACGCTCTTGGTTATAACGGCAGATCATGAAAATGGAGATTTAAGATTCCGCTCAAACTGGGAATCTGATTATATAAGAATAAAAAGTATGGATTCTGGTCATTCTTCGCAGCCAGTTCCTGTAATAGCCTTTGGTGCTGGTGCCGATGAACGTTTTCCATTGAGGCAAGATAATGTTTGCAGGGAAAGTTTTGAAACTGGTCAGGATATTGCAAAAATAATGGAAGAAGACAGTTAACTATTGAATATTTTATAGATAAATATTTTATGGAGGTTAGTATGAAAAAACAATTAAAAAATAAGGCAGCCGCTTTTGCTGCTGGACTATTAGGAATGGCTTTGATTTGTGCTTCTTTGATTTCCTGTACACCTAAAAATAGTGCAAAAAAAGACTCAGCAAGCAAATATAGAAATGTAATTTATACATATACATTGGGAGATGTTACATATCCTGAAATGTATACTCATGTTATCATTTCATTCTTTAAGGCTGACAACGTTGGAAATCTTTTTGAAAAGAGCTTCCCTCATACCCCAGAAACTGTAAAAACTTTTAAAAAGGAACATCCAAACGTAAAGGTTTTAGGTGCAATTGGTGGCGGAAGTTACAGTGAGTTTCTTACTCCAGTTATGCTTGATGAAGAATACAGAACAAGACTTGCAAAACAGCTCTGTGCTTTTGTAGCTTCTCATCACCTTGATGGAATTGATTTGGACTGGGAATATTACGAAGATTATCCAGAAAGTAACGCCGCTTATCTTGATTTTGCCCAGCAGCTTAGAAAAAAGCTTCCAAAAAATGCTGTTCTTTCTATGGCTGGACAAAAAGCACCACAATTTTACAGAGACGAAAGTATTGTAACAATGATGAAAGATGTTTTGGATTTTACAAATGTTATGACTTATGATTTTGACTACGACAACAAAATGAACAGAACAGTTGGTTATAATGGCAGCTTTACAGAAACAAAATTGACTATGAACGATTATGCCAAGGCTTTAGGCGGAGATAAATCAAAATTGAATACAGGTCTTCCTTTCTATGGTTCAAAGTTCAAGATTAAAGATACAGAAATCCATTTTGAAAACGAGCCTGTTCATTCTTTCAGCAACGGATCTAATTATACAGCAACAACAGCCGCTCTTGGTGTAGAAGGGGCAAAAAATCCTCAGGCTTATGATGATGACGATGGTGTTGCAATCAGCGTAAAAGGTCATGATTTATTTGTTTTTGATAACGAAACAACTCTTACAAACAAAGTAAACTGGTCTTGCAGCGAAGGTTTTGGTGGAGTAATGGAATGGGTTGCCAGTGATGATGATGCAGCCTGCACCTTACAAAAAGCCGTTTCAAATGCCTTAAAAGCACAGAAATAATAATACTTTTTTGTTATCTAGGCTCTGATAGCAGCTATAGCACTTCCAATTGTGATGTCGTTATCGATTTGAACAATCTGGAAGTGCATTTTATTTTCTTTTAAGATATTTTCAACGTTATCTTTAAGGTTATGGCATTTCCAGAAGGTTGAGCCGTTACAAACAAGGCAAACTGGATTAGAGTGCTCTTTTCCACTGCTGGCTTTTCTAATTGTTGCTATCAAAAT
>JAILQA010000236.1 GCA_024699205.1 Treponema sp.
GATATGCCAACTTTGACCTACAACAGAATCGGTCGTCATATTTCCCGAATTGTTCGTACCCGCATTGTTTCTGCAGCTTCTCCTTGGGCACTTCATCCAAGTGTAATCGACAGTCGCAATCACCTTATTGCAATAAGCCACGGTGAAGGCCGCTTTGTTTGTGACGAAGCAAGCGCAAAACGCCTCTTCGAAAACGGTCAGGTATTCACCCAGTATGTTGACGAGTTTGGAAATCCTGCAATCACTGAGCCGGACAATCCAAATGGTTCTGCATTTGCTATTGAAGGTATTACATCTCCAGACGGACACGTACTTGGTAAGATGGGACATTCTGAACGCGGTGTTGGACAGGCTCTTAATGGAGCAAGCCTTGATTTGTTTAAGAATGTTGGTGGAAATCCTCTTACAAACGAAAATGAAAGTACATGCGAGAATATTTTTGCAGCTGGAGTTGCTTTCTTTAAATAGTTCTTTATGAACATTTAACTGTGTGAGGTTTTGATGAATAAAAAATTATCTTTTCTGCTCGTTTTTATTGTATCCCTGCTTGTGTTTTTAGCAGGCTGTAGTAAAAAGTCTTTGACTGATGAAACTGGCTTTTTTATGGATTTGGACGATGCAGAAAAATATGCTAAAAAAAACAATCAGGATATTCTCGTTATTATAACATCTGATGGTGATGATTATATAAGCGAAGACTTTATAAATGAAGTTTTAAAGACACCTGCTTTTGCGGAAACAATCGCAAAAAAATATTCAATTTTTCATTTTGATTTTTCTCAGAAATCTTATGAAAAAACAGTGCCGCCTGAGAATGCAACAAAAGAAGAGCAGGAAAGGGCCGCAAAATATGCAGAATTAATGCAGACAGGCTATCAGTTTGCAAGTATTCTGGATTGTCAGTATACGCCTGCACTCTTTCTTATGACAAAGGAACGTTATGTAATTTCGGAAGTTGAATACGAAGATGAAATCCTGGATGTAAAGGCTTTTGAAGAATTGCTTTCTGGCTATGATGAAAAGGCAGCACAGATGCATCAAAAGCTGGAGGCAACTCAAAAAGGAACAAATCTTGAACGTGTTGCCGCAATTGACAGTCTTTATAAGGAAACCCCGGAAAATTACAAGCCATTCCTGCTTGATTTAGCAAAAACAATTCCTGATTTAGATAAAGATGATGAATCCGGCTTGTGCAGTCCTTATATTGTTGTTGCAGCTGAATCAAAGGCAATTTCTCTTTTTACAAAGGGGGATATTGTGGGGGCAGTTCAGGCTTATGTTTCGGCCTGTGACAATAAGCACATCAAACCGGAAGAAAGACAGGAATGTTATTATATGGCGGCTTATCTTCTTGGTTCTACAGGTGCAAATGATTATGAGCTGATTGTAAGCTATCTCAACCTCGCTTTGAATGCTTGTCCTGATGGCAGTAAAAATGAATATATAAAAAATGCAATTGCTTATTATACTCAACAGGTTGAATTAAGCAAAAATGCACAGACTTCTTCTGATTCAGATACTGCCGGACAGAACAAATAACGGATGAATATGGACGACATACCCGCGTATTTAATTATAATTGCCGCTGCACTGATTGTTCTTTCCATGTTGTTTTCAATTTCTGAAAGCTCTTTTCTTGGAATGAACAAGCTGCGGCTTCGTATTTTAAGACAAAAAAAGGATAAAAGAGCCCTTAGAGTTGGAAAACTTCTGGATAAAAAAGAGCATTTAATCAATTCTCTGCTTGTTTCGAATGATTTAGTAAATATTTTCCTTTCTGCAATTCTCACATCCATTGCATTATCTCTTTTTGGCGAAAAAGGAGTTGGAATTGCGACTTTTGTTACAACTATCCTGCTTTTGGTATTTGGCGAAATCACCCCAAAGACAATTTCAACCCGTTGCCCAGACAGAATTGCCTATAAATTAAGCGGATTTGTTTCAGTAATTGTAAAACTGATGCACCCCAGTGTTTATTTAGTTACCGCCTTTGCCCGCCTTATTTTGCGTATTTTTGGCATTAAAACAAATCAAAAGAAAAAATCCTACACCGAAGAAGAAATAAAAACCTTTTTTGATATGAGTTCTGAATCCGGTATTATAGAAGAAAATGAAAACCGCATGATGAGCCAGATTTTCAAGTTTTCTGATTTGGAAGCCCAGGATATAATGATTCCGCGTACAAAAATTAAGGCAATTTCACAGGATTTTTCTTACCGGGATGTAATTGAATATTCCCAGCGGCTTGGATTTACCCGTTTCCCTGTTTATAAAAAATCAATCGATGATATTACAGGTATATTGTATGTAAAGGATTTGCTGGATTATAAAGACCATCCGAATGATTTTTCTGTTCAGAAGGTTATGCGTCCGCCTCTCTTTATTCTTGGAACTAAAAAAATGTCATCTGTTCATCAGATGCTTTTTGAAAATCGCCAATCCATGGCAATAGTTGTAGATGAATATTCTGGAACGGACGGAATTGTCACCGAAAAAGATATTTCACGCGAAATCTTTGCGCTTCCTGGAGATAATTCCCTGCGTTGTAAGGTTTTTGATTACGATTCTGTAGAAGATAAAGATGATTTTGAAATAAACGGTTCTGTTTTAATTAAGGCAATCCGCGATTCTCTCCGTATAGATTTAGATTCTCAGATTAACGAAACTTTGGGAGGTTGGATTATAGAACAGCTTAACCGTATGCCGGCAGTTAATGACAAGGTTTCTTTTGATAAATGGGATTTTATTGTTGCAAAAGTTCAATCACATAGAATTGAGCGTGTAAGAATTGTCAGAAATGATGTGGAAGAGGCACAGGAGAAAAAGAATGATAGGTAACATATTGTTTTTTGTGATAATCATAATCCTCATTCTCTGCGTTGGATTTTTTACTTCTTCCGAGACTGCCTATCTCTCACTCTCAAAATTAAAAGTACGCCATATGGAAGAAAATGGGGTAAAACATTCGAAAATCGTTGCAAAATTAAAGGCTAATATGGACAGGCTTTTGACCACGGTGCTTGTTGGTACTAATTTTCTTAATTCACTGGTTTCGGCTCTTGCAACTGCTTTTGTTGTAAAGATTTTCGGTGGTGGGGGAGTGGGCCTTCCCACTCTTGCAACGGCTTTTTTTATAACAACATTCGGACAGATTATTCCAAAAACTCTTGCCGGAATTAATCCCGAAAAAATTGCATGTTTTACATCATTAGGCCTTTCTATTCTTGAAAAAATCTTCTTTCCTGTAATCTGGCTCTTTGAACGGCTTTCTCACAGTGTTGTCTTCATAATGGAAAAAATAATAAAACCTGGTGAAAATCTTGTTACAGAAGAAGAATTAAAAACCTTGATTGAATTAGGTGAAAAAGAAGGAACTATAGAAAAGAATGAAAGTAAAATGCTTAATAAAATCATTACCTTCAATAATCTTGATGTAAGTGATATTATGCGGCATCGTTCTCTAGTCAGTTCTCTGGAAGTTGATTCTGATTATCAGACTGTTATAGAAGAATATAAGCGCACTGGTTATTCGAATATAATCATTTATAAGGAAAAACCGGAAAATGTTGTTGGGGTTTTGAATTATAAAAGTCTGCTCTTTTCTTCTCAAAACGCAGAGTTGGAACATGGTTTTATTTCTAAAATTACGGATGAAGTTTTCTTTGTTCCTGGAACATTCAATGTGATTGAGTTATTGCAAAAGTTCCGTACTAATGGAGAAAAGTTTGCTGTTGTGTTGAATGAACAGGGAGAAATGCAGGGAATTGTTACAATGGAAGATATTATCAAGGTGGTTTTTGGTCGCATGACCGATGAAAACAGTTACGACAATCTTCCTGCCGAAGAGAAAATTAAATTGATAACCCATAATACATTCCTGGTTCCTGGTGAATTAAAGATTGATGATGTAAATGAAATACTTGGGCTTAAACTTGATTCTGAAAATATGAACAGTATTGGCGGCTGGCTTCTAGAGCAGTTCGGATATCTTCCTTCAATTGGAAATGCAATTACAAAGGATAATGTTCTTTTTACTGTTGATGATGTTTATCAGAGAAGAATTACGTCAATAAGAATTAAAAAAGCGTGAACGTATAAGATAAGACTATACTCCATAAGAAATTAGAAGTTCCTCCAAAACAAGATTGAACTACCCATTCTTTGCTGTTACTGCTTATATTCCCATCTGCATCAAGTAATTTTGTACTGTCTTCTCCAATTGAAATTGGAAGGTAACTAAGGCTTGCATTCAGCCCGATATTGTGATGTTTTGCAAAATTAAACTGTATACCGGCAGAAGTTTTTAATGCAAAACTATTAATGATTTTATCCCAAAAAACAGTGCCGCCGTTTGTACGGTTTTTCAAATGATAGTCGTAGCTGTCAATTGTCATTAAAAACGGACTGATTGCAATATTTGTATTTATCAAAAAGTGGGGAATTATTTTTGTTTTTAGAGATAACCCGATAAAGGGCGCGTGAAAAATCTGCTTATATAAAATAACTTTACCTTCAAAATCAATAGGTTCCCAGTTGTCTGATTTATAAGTTTTATAACCATCGGAAGCAGTGAAATTAATATAAGCATATTCATATTGAAGAAAAGCAGATAAAATCGTTTCTGGAATTATAAAAATGTTTAGTCCAAGGGATAAATTAAACTTATTAAAGCCTTCAATATAGTTATCATGAATTGAATAGTTGGTTAGTTCTGTTGGCGGATCCTTTGGCCAATATTTGTAATTCAACCAGTCGTAATCCTGCATATTTCCACTTTTCTTTGAAAATGCAGAAAAAACATCCAAGCCCAGATAAATATATTTCGCAATATCCATTTGGATTTTTTGTTCATAATAGAAAATATTTTTTACATCCCAGTCCAGTCTGCTTAAAAGTCCGTCGTCATTCAGACATTCTCCAAACAAATAAACATATTCATTGATATTTCCGTTTAATACACCTGCATTTTCTGTAAGAGAAAGATTGATTATTTCATTCTGCGTACCGTACTTGCTTTGCGCACAGATTGGAAAAATCAGAAGAAATAATAATACTGGAATTAAGCAGGATTTTTTCACGTTATATCAACCTGGATAAAATCATTCAACATCAACCTGTTCAAATGGATCTACTCCAAATATTTTTGCAAGCTGTTTTCTTGTAGCATCCATATCTTTAGGATAATCAGCCGTAAAAGAAACTGATTCACCGGTAACAGGATGATTAAATGTGATTTTATAAGCGTGAAGGGCCAGTCGACTTAATAACGGACGTTCTTCCTCTTCGTTACCATTCCATTTATGTTTAATTTCGCTTAGTCTTATAGGCTTTTGATTGCCGCTATAAAGAGGATCGCAGACAATACTTATCCCATTTTCTGCAAGATGAACTCTAATCTGATGTGTGCGTCCTGTCAGTGGTCGAGCTTCAATCCATGAAAAGCCTCCACAGATTCCAAGTAATTTAAAATCTGTAACAGAAGGTTTTCCAAAGCGTTTGTTTACAACTGTTCTGTGTCGAATATCTCCATCTGGCAGTAAAGGTAAATCTACATGAAGCTCCTGCCAAAGCGGATGTCCGTAAACCAAAGCATGATAAATTTTCTTCACTTCGCGTTTTTCAAACTGCATGGATAGATTTCTCTGGGCTTCTGGTGTACGTGCGTAAATAATCAAGCCAGATGTATCTTTATCTATTCTATGAACTGCGTATAATTTCCCAAACTCTTTTTCTGCAAGAAGGTCAAGTCTTGGTGCATCAGGATTATATCTGTCTGCAGCAATCAATATCCCTGAACGCTTGTTCAAAATAACCATACTGTCATCTGCGTAAATGACTTTATAATCGATATTTTTGTTAGCCATATAATAATTTTAACAGAAAAATTAACTTGATTCCACA
>JAILQA010000238.1 GCA_024699205.1 Treponema sp.
GGCGACAATGTTATTGAAATAAAAGAGGGGGTAGAGCTTTTAAAAACTAATATTATTAAAAACTTCAGAAACATTAAAAAAGTTGAAATCTTTGTAAACGGTGTATACGCTTATGAAGATTCTAGCGCAGAAAATAAATAATTTTTTATTTTCTTAGACTGTCAGGCCTTAAAAAAGCGTTGACAAATTAAATTACTTATAAGATAATAATACTAATACAAGGCTACATCGAATTAGTATAAAAGGAGCTTCAAAATGAGGAAGACTTTGGTTTTATTTGCAGCTGCTCTGCTGCTTGGTGGCGTTGCTTTTGCTGAAGAAGCTACGCTTATCGATTTTACTTTGTTGGATGCTGATTGTGTAAGCAATGACAATGGAGACCCAACACAGAACAAGAGAACGGTTATGGACTATTCTGTTAGTGCAGGTGCTACATATACTGAACAGCAGAAAGATCTTATGAGAACTTCACTTGTACTTAATGAATGGGAAGTTGTTTTGAATTCTTCAGCTAAGTCTGTAATGGCTTTGGCAGATTCACAAGTTGTTCCTGCACCTGTAAAAAGCTCAGCTGACGTTCCTTTTGCCGGCAGCAATGTAATGGGTGTAAGAATTGTATTCCCTTCATGGAATTCTAATGCAAGTGCAAAAATTGTACCTCCATTCACAATTCCAGCTTATGAACCTCTTTCAGATGCTGATGAAAATGGAAATCGTGTTGAATCATCAGAAGATGACAAATCTTCTTACAATACAACAAACAATCCTTCATTCGAAGGTTACCTCTTTGAAGGTGGATATGGTGTTGTTAAGAACGTTGGAACTATCAAATCTATCCAGGTTACAACAATGGGTATGAACTTCCCACATGGACTTTGGGTACATCTTATTGACAACGACGGAATCGAAAGAAGATATTTCATGGGATATCTTGGATTTGACGGTTGGAGAGAACTCCGCTGGAATAACCCACAGTATATTTCTGAAGTAAGAACTCGTGAAATCCGTGTATATCCAATCTATCCAAGAGGAATTCCTCACGTAATTTTTGCTGGATTTGAAATCACAAGAGATGCAGCTCACATTGGTGGCGACTTCATCGGATATTTCAAAGATGTAAAGATTATTTATGACAAGGCTATCCTTATCAGTGACCGCGATATCGCAGATGAAGATCTTTGGGGTATTATTGGTAAGAAAGAAGCTGAAAGACAGGCTGCAGAAATGGAAAGATTTGGAAACAAACAGGTTAACCGCTATCTCGAAGCTGCTAAGAAAGCAACTGAAGATGATTTCACAACCAGCTTGAATCCAGATGGTTCTTCTAATGCTCAGAGCACAAGCGGAAATTCTGCTAGTGCAGTAGATGCAAAATAATTTTTGAAACTTTTATATAAATAAAAAGCACTTTAGGTACTTTACTTAAAGTGCTTTTTTTATTCCTTGCTTTATTTAAAATCTCACTTATAATCAATTTATATGACTAACAATAATATTCCTTCTAAAGCAAAAATCCGTGAAACTTATGAATCTTACAATGATTATTTTACAAAAATAATGGAAAATATTGTTTCTATTCTTCATCAGAAAATAATATTACAATCACAGCCTACATACAAAAATAGAGTAAAATCTTTTTCCAGTTATTATAAAAAGGTTCTGCGTCTTAAACCTGAAGATGCGGCAGAAGCTGATGGAATTGTCTGCCTTACTGATATGATTGGTATTAGAATGATTTGCGCCTTTCTTGAAGATATAAACATTGCCCTTGAACAGATAAAAACTATTTTTGATGTAAAAGAGGTTGAGGTAAAAGGGGCAGAAAAAAAATTCAGCGAATTCGGTTATGAATCCATACATGTTCTTATAAAAATCCCGGATGATTGCAAGCCTCCATTAGAAGGTCCTTATGCAAACTTAAAACCTCTTCCTGAGTCTGCTGTATGTGAAATTCAGATAAGAACAATTTTACAGGATGCCTGGGCAGAAGTTGAACACGAACTGATTTATAAGTCTGAGTTTAATCCTTTTGATATTCCTTTGAGACGAAAGCTTGCTTCTTTGAATGCATCTCTAACTCTGGCAGATATAACCTTCCAGGAAATCAGAGATTATCAGACAAAGTTACAACGGGAAATTGAAGACAGACGTAAATCCTTCTACTCAATGGCAGATAATCTTTTGGATGAACATACTGAATCCAAGGCAGCTGAAAATATTTCCCGCGTTACTCCTTTTGTACAGGGAACAATTGATGATTTACTGCTGCAGGCTATTCATGAACACAATCTCGGACATCTGGAAGAAGCTGTTGAAACCTACACAAAGATTTTGAATGCTGTAAATGATGATAAAAATATTATTGCAGTTATCAGAAAGCATAGGGGAATGGCTTATTTTTCTATGAATAAGTTTGAAGATGCCCTCAATGATTTTGAAGTAAGCCTGCAATATGATCCTAAAGCTTACAGAACATATTATTACAAGGGAATTGTATATTCCATTCAAAAAAAATATGACCTGGCAGTACAAAATTATAATCGCTCGCTGGAAATAAATCCTTATCAGGCACATACACATTTTAGACGGGCAATGGCATATTTTGAAATGCAGGAATATGAAAAATCCATGAACGATTTGAACAGTGCAATTAACCTTGGAATCAAGCCGGAAGACTGCAAAGTTCTTCAGGAAAAACTGGTCAAAAAGTTCGGAATGGCGATGTAATATTTTTTTTATTTTTTTATAAATTTAGCATTTTATCTATTGACGAAAATATTAATAACTGTTATATTTTCATAGTCAGTTACGAACTGATGTATGTCTCCTTCGTCTAGTGGTTAGGACATCGGGTTTTCATCCCGACAACAGGCGTTCAATTCGCCTAGGAGATGTTAGCCTGCTTCTAAAGCAGGCTTTTTTTTTCTCTTTTTATTTGGTTTGAATATGGATATTGCAAAATATTTATCAGAAGATGTAATCCCGTTTATAAAAGATGCAATAATTGAAGCTGACGGAAACGAAGTTTTTTTTACCGGTCAAATTAATTCTGATGGTCTTGTAATATCTGTAAAAGTCGGCTCTCGTGGTGCAGAGCATACAGTTCCAATTAATTTTTCTGATGTACGGAATTGTTCTGTTTTAATTCATAATCATCCAAGTGGAAATCTTACTCCTTCTCAAAACGATTTGGAAATTGCTTCTCATGCATCCGAAAATGCCCAGGGCTTTTATATCATAGACAATCATGTAGAAAATATTTACGTCGTTATTGAACCAGTCAAACCAAAACAAATAAAAACAATTGATAAGGAAAAAGCCGCCTTTTATATTTCCGAGGGTGGGGCTCTTTCAAAATTGTCAGACAGCTTTGAAGAAAGAATCGTTCAAATTGAGTTATTAAAAAATATCTGCGAAACCTTTAATCAAAGCAAAATTGCTGCTTTTGAAGCTGGAACAGGAGTAGGAAAATCTTATGCTTATTTGATTCCTTCTGTTTTATGGGCTCTTTCAAATAATGAAAAGGTTGTAATTTCTACAGGGACAATCAATTTACAGCAGCAACTTTGTGAAAAAGATATTCCGGCAGTAGAAAAAATCCTGAAGAAAAAAATTAAGTTTATTTTGATGAAGGGACGGCAAAATTATGTTTGCAAGCGTCGTTTGTATGAAGCAATCCAGGTGCCGGCTCTTTTTGAAGAAGATAATGAAGAAATAAAGAAAATTGGTGAGTGGGCGGAAGCTTCTGCCACCGGAAGTAAGACAGAGCTTCCCTTTATGCCGACAGAAAATGTATGGAGCAGCATAAATTCCGAAAGTGATGCCTGTATGGGAATGCGCTGTCCTTTTCATAATGAATGTTTTGTTATGAAAGTCCGCAAGGAAGCTGCGGGTGTTAATATAATTGTTGTAAATCATCATCTTTTATTTGCTGATATAGAATCCCGCCTTTCTGGTGCCGGTTATGATGATGCCGCTGTTCTGCCTCCTTACCGCAGAATTATTTTTGATGAAGCACATGGAATAGAAAATGCGGCAACTAGTTTTTTTAGTGAAGCTGTAAACCGCTTTAAGTTAAACAAACTTATAAACAAAATGTACCGAAAGAAGAAAAACTCTGAATCCGGCCATTTATGCAGTATAGCAATCCTTTCATCAAATGAAGAAAAAGCTTCACAGGCCTATGAAATCACAAATCAGATAAAAAATGCTTTGTTAAATTTTGAAATTGCCGCAAAGGATTTACTTTTACATGAATATACAAAGCGTCTTTACGAAGTAACTGCAAGAGATTTTGGACAGCTTCTGGTTGCTGTAAGTGAATTGTCGCGGGCTTTGGGCTCTTTTGCTGATTTAATTCGCCTTCTTATGGATGGGGTAAGTGATGAAGATAAAGATGCACCTCCATACTGGGAATCAAAAGTAATTTTAAGACGCCTTGATGACAATGTTGTTCTTTTGAAAAACTTTTTGAGCTGGGATGAACGCCGGGATTTTGTTTATTGGATTCAGAAAAAAAGACTTCCATCTGGAATGGCAAAAGATAATTCTGATGGTGAATATATTCAGCTTTGCGAAACTCCACTTGATATTTCCAATTTAATGAACAGTGGCGTATTTGAACAGATGCAGTCTGTCGTATGTACTTCTGCAACCTTAAAAACCGGACGTGACTTTTATTACTGGATGAAGAGAACGGGATTGTCTTATGTAGATTCTGAACGCGTGCTTACCAGCGATTATCCGTCACCTTTTCCTTATAACAAAAATATGCTTTTTGCAATTCCATCTGATGCTCCACTGCCTGATAATATTGGATTCCAGCAGTATGTTGAAAATGCTCTTCCAAGGCTTATAAATGCAGCACAGGGAAGAACTCTGGTTTTATTTACTTCTTATGAATCACTTAAAAGCGCCTGGAATGCTGTAAAAATAAGCATGAAAGGTTTTTCCGGAAGAATTATGCGTCAAGGAGAAGATGATAATTCAAAGCTGCTGGATGCCTTCAGAAAAGAAGAGGAGAGTGTTCTTTTCGCAACTGACAGTTTCTGGCAGGGGGTTGATGTTCCTGGACAATCCTTATCTCAGGTAATCATAGTAAAATTACCTTTTACTGTAC
The DNA here is from genome assembly GCA_024699205.1 of Treponema sp. Taxonomy (GTDB): domain Bacteria; phylum Spirochaetota; class Spirochaetia; order Treponematales; family Treponemataceae; genus Treponema_D. The sequence goes on from JAILQA010000238.1 coordinate 5,120, forward strand.
CAAATGATCCAGTTTTTGATGCCAGGGCAGAAGCAATTGAAAAACGAGGCGGCAATTCTTTTATGGAATTGAGTGTTCGAGAAGCTGTAATTAAATACAGACAGGGAATAGGGCGTTTAATTCGTCGTGCAGATGATAAGGGCGTTGTTGTTGTACTTGACAGACGTATTTATGAGAAAAGATACGGTTCTATTTTTCTTGCAAGCATGCCGGAATGTAAAAAAATCTACGAATCTCTTTCAGAAATTACAAAACGAATAGAAAGCTTTATTTTTAATTAACAGCTTTATCAAAAG
>JAILQA010000268.1 GCA_024699205.1 Treponema sp.
CCATTAAGAATTCTGCATCTACCTATGTTTCCTGCAACAAGGCATACAACTCTATTGTAAAACACCTTAAAGAAGAACATGGCTGTAAACGAATTGCATTTTTGTCGGCAACAGCAACAGGCTCTGAAGAAGCAAAAGAACGCTTTCAATCCTTTAAGAAAGCAATGAAAAAAAACGGATTGGACTTTGACGAAAATTTAAAATTCGAAGGTTATTTTGTTTACGACAAGGCCCTCTATTCCATTTTAGAAAAATACAAATCAAAAGCAGATATTGACTTTGATGCAATTGTAGCTGCCAATGATATGATGGCATTCGGTGCCATTCAGGCAGTTGAATCTCTTGGCTTAAAGGTTCCGGAAGATATAAAAGTCGTTGGCTATGATGATATTATTCAGGCACAAACCGCAGAGCTTACACTTTCAACAATAAATCAGCAGATGGAAGAACAGGGAAGAAAAGCCGGAGAACTTGTCTGGAAGCGTGCAAACGGAAAAACAATCAGAGAAAAAACACCAATTCAAATCCGTCCTATATTCAGAAAATCCTGTGGCTGCTGCAGCATGGAATCTGAGTTTATAGAAAAAATGCATCAGAGAACCGGTAACAGGGTTATTTCGGTATCACTGCATCTGGTTAAGAATCTGATTCTGCAAAACATCTATTATCTGCTCGAAAATCTCCAGAACGAAATGACTCTGGAAATGCTTTTTGACACTATAGATGCAATACTTCCAATAGAATATATTCCCGGTATTGCAATCTGTATATATAATCAGCCGCTTCATATAACCGGAAAAGACAGCCTTGTACTTCCAAAAGAAGCAACACTTAGAGTCCATATAGATAAAACTCAAAAAATAAAGGAAACTACCCTTCACGAAACCTTTAATCCACAGAAGATGATTCTTCCAAAAAAATACTTCAGCAAAGGGCCGGGAACCTATCTTACACATCCGATTTTCTTTGGTCATAAGCAGTACGGCTACATAGTTTGCAAAAGCATTTCTACAGAATATCTTTTTGCAATGATTTATCTAAAAACTTTTTCTACAATTATTTCGCAGGCATACATTTACACAATGCAGCTTGAAGAAAATGCAAAGCTTACCTCCGAAAATCTTTTGCTGCAGATGGATAACTCTGAGCTTAACCATATATCAATGGTAGACAGCCTTACAGGCGTTTTAAACAGACGCGGACTTATGGTAATGGGTACAGAAACAATGAAGCTTTCCCTTAATATGGGAACAAGCGGAGTAATTTTCTTTGCCGACATGGATTACCTTAAAACAATAAATGATGAATACGGTCACGACATGGGAGACCTTGCAATAAAGCTTGTAGCACAGGTTTTAAAAACAGTATTCCGTCAGAATGATATTATTGCCCGCCTTGGTGGAGACGAATTTGCAGGAATCATTCCAGGACTTCCAATATCACACATTGACCAGATAAAAGACAAAATCAAAGACACCTGTAAAAGAATTTCTGCAGAAAATAATTTACCTTTTGATATCAGCTTAAGCTTTGGTGCCGTTGAATTTAACAAGGATAATCATAATCTTGACGCTTTAATAAAGCTTGCGGATAAAGAACAATACTCATCAAAACGAAGACATCATTCAGCCCGCAAATAAAAATCTTTAAGGTGAAATATGAAAAACTCATTGAAGAAACTATTGGGAAAAAAACCGCTTTTTTTTGACGGTGGAACAGGAACAATCTTACAAAGTCAGGGCCTTAAACCTGGAGAACTTCCCGAAACCTGGAATCTAAAGCACCCTGATATTATTGAGCAGCTCCACTACGATTATTTTGTCGCAGGCGCAAACATCATAAAATCAAACACCTTCGGAGCCTTTATTACAAAGTACCCCCTGAATCTTAATAAAATAATTTCTGCAGCCTTAGTCAATGCTAACAAAGCACGCACAAGGGCAATAAAAAAAATCAAGATCGCCCATTGGTTTTAAGAGCTTTCCTGTAGAAGAAATGTCAAAGGCTATGAAAAGATCCGGATTTATATTTTTTTCTGCCTTGATTTTTTTTATTGCCCTTGTGCGT
>JAILQA010000284.1 GCA_024699205.1 Treponema sp.
AACTGTATCCAAAAACATATCAATAAAGATTAAAAGCAGAGAAACAACAATTTCAATTACAAAAATTGCAAAAAGCATATACAGATTTTCTGTGATTGAAAATGGCAGCCCTAGATATTGTTCTGCAAATACAAGAGGAAGCGCAACAAGAATAAAAGCAACAATCGTATACAAAAACGCATGAAGGAACTTTACAAAAACAATCGTGTCATTTTTTATAGGCATTGCTTTTAAGCAGTAAAATGATTTTCCTTCTCTTGAAAAAGAAGTCGAGGCAACGTTAGCAGAATTAGCCAGAAAGATTGCCACAGCGGCAGCCCCAAGTACAATATAATATTTGACTTTTTCAATTGCAGCAAAATCCGCACTTAAGAAAAAGACATCAATATTAAATTTGAGATTTTCTATTTCCGCTCCTCCTCTACCATGAAAACCGGCAATAAAAGAAATAACAAAAATCGCCGGCAGCAGAACAAGAGCAAGAGGGCCATTTGAAAAGAAAGCAGGCTCCCTAAAAACCGTCTTTACATCCCTAAAGAACAAGGCCCTGGTAATTGAAGCAGCTTTAACTTCCCTTTTCAAAACCCCTTTAACTTGTGATTCGGTCAATTTTTTAGTTCTCACGTCCATAAAGCCGTTTAAAGTACGGATATAAACAGGCGCAGTTAAAGGAATCAAAGCAAAAACCACAAGGCAAAAAAGCAGGGTCATAAACAAAATTGAAAGCCAGTCCCCAATAAGAGCCCCGGAAATCCATTCTACAAAAGGAAACTTATTAATAAGTTTGTTTGCAATATTGGCAAGTAAAATAGAGTTCTGTAAATTCTGTGATGACTGCACATCAAAATCAACTCGTGAAGTAAAAACCGAATAAAACAAAACAAAAATCATAATAAAAAAGACTGCAATTCCATTAAGAATAGATTTTTTTCGTAAAATCGGAATTAAGCTCAATACCAGAATAAGCAGAAGGTAGATAATAAATATAATCGTTATGGAAACTGTAAGCGTAGAAACTATCAGCCCAATATAAAAAGATGGTCTTACAAGCAGCCCTTCGTTATATCCATAAATTACACCGCCGACCAGCAGAATAAACATTCCCAAAAGTGCATCAGTAATAAAACTTACTCCAATTTTTGCCCCAAAAAACTCAAAGGGTTTCAAGGGCATACTCAAAATCTGTTCTTCTCCATTCCCTGTATAATAATTATTGGACACCGATAAAAATCCAAAAACAAAAACCATTACAGAAGCGATTATTAAAGAGATTACCGGCATCAATTCTGTCTGCCTGGTAATTTGAAGATTTTTATACGTCGATATCATTGTAAAAACGTACATAGCTGCATAAACAAAAAAAGCATAAAGAAAAACTATTGCAAAAAGAATTGTCTTTAAAAGCGATTTTAATTTTTTATCAGTTTTCCCAAAGGTATCGGAAAAGGAAAAAATGTTTGAAGCAAATATTTTTAAAACTCTAAAAAGCATCTTAATCAGCGCCTCCGTCTCTACTTTCAACAGCAGAACTAGCAACTAATTTAAGAAAAATATCTTCCAGAGATTGTCCTTCATCACCGTGCTTTTCCTTTAATTCTTCAAGTGAACCTGTAAAAATCAATTTTCCCTGATTAATGATTCCGATTTTATTGCAAAGTTTTTCGGCAACTTCCATTACGTGAGTAGAAAAGAATACAGTTTTTCCTTCTGCAGCTCTTTCTCGCATAATTTCTTTGATTGTAAATGCAGCTTCCGGATCAAGACCAACCATAGGCTCGTCAAGAATCCAGTTATTAGGATTTGTGATAAGGCTTGCGATTAAAAAAAGCTTCTGCTTCATTCCATGACTAAATGAGGATATTTTATTGCCCAAAACTCCCATTAATCCAAAACGCGAACAGTAAAGCTCTATTTGATTTGTGCGTTCCTGCTTAGAAAGCTTATAAACATCAGCAATAAAGTTCAGATATTCTATAGCCTTTAATCGCGAAAAAGTTTCAGGATTATCAGGAACAAATGCAAAAGTCCTTTTTGCTGCAATAGGTCGATTTATGATAGAAAAACCATCCAGTAACAAATCCCCTTCATCAGGAGAAAGAATACCAGTGAGCATTTTTATGGCTGTTGTTTTTCCGGCTCCATTCGGACCTAAAAAACCAAAAATCTCACCGTTGTTTACTGTCAAAGATAAAGAATCAACAGCTTTCTGACCGCTGCCTTTATTATAATTTTTTGAGACATTCTGGATTTCAAACATTCTAAACTCCTGACAGCCTGCATTCCATCTTCCCTTATCAAAAAGAAAGGAAATCTGTTTATATACTGTCTATATAAGGAGTTTATTAGATTAAACCAAGTTTCGCAACCAAATATACAAAAGGTGAGTTCCAGTAAATTGCAATCTCGTTTGTGCTGTAGCTTCCCTGGATATCAATAAAACACTGTAATGGAGCTTTGCCCTGCAAATATTTTTTGGCAACTTCATCAACTAAGCCAGCGCAAGGCCCACCAGACAACATTCCAGGCATGCATTTTCCAAGAGCCCCTGAAGGACGATGATGAGGATTGATAACAGTATTTGTACCATATCCAGTTACATAGCAAATATCCAGAGGATTACAACCCATAACATAATTGAACTGAGATAAAGCGGCTTCGTAATATTTTTTTTCTCCAGTGATATCATAACCAAGCAAAAGCATATGAGCTAAATCACAAGCCTGACCATTGCTTCCCCAGAATACAATTTTAAGTGCCGTTTCAAAAGAAGCATTTTTTACAACATTATAAATTGCTTCTACCTCGGCAAGAATATCCTTTTTAAGTTCTGCCAGGATTTTTTTATCTTCAATAAGATTTTCATTTTTTATAAGGATTTCACTTCCATATCCTGCTACACAGCCCCAGGCAAAACTTTCGCTCCAGGCTTTTTTCCAAAGACAGCTTTCGTCATCAGGCATTTTTTTAGCCTGCGCTTTTATTTCAAGTGCCCTATTTAAATATTCTTTATTACCTGTAGAAGCAAAAAGAGAGCATAAAGCAAAATATCTTTCATCGCGAACATTCCAGTCACCATAGCCTCCTGTGGTAATTTCTGGAGGATTTTTGTAAAGTTCGTCTTCATGAGTATCCAGATATTGCTGTGCCTTTAATGCGGCTGACAGTAATTTATCTGCAAAAGAAGAATCTACACTTTTATAAAATCCGTATGCGAAAGAAAGACAGCCTGCAAAATCAGCAGTTGCCGAAGTAGACACAGGAGCAAGAACAAGTTCATCTTTTTCTTCCTGAGGCAGAATAAAAGGACAGAAATGATAGCAGGAGATTTTGTGATAGACACCGCCATCTTCGCGCTGCATTTGAAGCATCCACTCTAATTCAAAACGAACTTCATCAAGAATGTCAAAACGTGAATAATTTTTATTCTGACATTCATAAGCTAAAAGCAAATCCATTACAGCCTTACTAGCAGCAACCACATAGCGTCCGTAATCACCGGCATCATGCCATCCGCCCTGAACATTCTTTGTTAATTCTGTACCATAGATTTTTGCAATTCCCGTATGACAGGCAGGATGTCCCCATTCTTCATTTTCAATATCTTGTCCGCATCGTGATAAATAAAAATAGTTCAATGTAGAAAAATACACATCATCAAAAATATCATTGCCTATTTTAAAATTTACACTCTTTGACTTCTGCTTCTGGGACTCATCTGTAAAAATACAATAAGTTCCTTCTAAAGCAAAATCGCTGAAATCTGCACAAGAAACTGATTCTCCGCTAACTTCATCCTTAACTGGAGCCGGTAATTTTCCTTTATAAACAATTTTTTCAGGATTTTCTGCCTGGGCAATAAAAAAAGAATCCCCTTCTTCAGCATTTTTCACAAATGCTTTTTTTGTGCCGTCAGTTTTGTATCCAATTTGATTAACAAAAATTGATGTATCTTTCATGTTTTGAAGTATAAGAGAAATACCTTATAAATTGTTGAACAAAAATGCTAATGAATTGAATAAATAAATGTCGGCTGAATAATAGGGATTAAAAATCACCTGAGGATTATTGTTTCATTAAGCGTTAATAATTTTACCATTGGAATTACATGAAGAGAACTTTTTCCATCCGGAGTAATAAGAGTAACATTAAAAGAGCTTTCTGCAAGTTCATCAGCAGCTGCTTGTCCGTAAAATGCAGCAATGGTTTCAATGTATTCACTTTCTGATAAAACTTCCTCATTAAAAACAGGAGCCAGAAGTAAGTCTAAAAAAGAAACAATTTCTTCATCAGAGGAATTATAAAAATCCAGCAGTTTTTTTGCTGACAAAGTTGCTGTAATGGATGATTTATCGGTTTTAAGAACATCAGATTTATACAAAGAAGACTGTTTGGTCTTATCGCTCATTGAAATTGATAAGTCCATACCAGTTTTTGAGCTTGCCTTGACGTTTGAAAAGCCATTTTTTCCAAGTTCATATTCTATTTCATTTGTATCAAAAATGACTTCACCTTCTTTTACCCCTGAAGCCGTTTTTATTAAAGTTTCAAAGGCAATTCCGGAAGTTCCCTTGAACTGAACATCAATTGAACCATCCTTATTCAGACTTATATTTATTTTAGAAGTACAGCTTGTTGCCACAAAACATAAAGTGACTGCAAGCCCGATTATTGCAGCAGAAAAGATTTTATCAAGAAGTTTAATTTTCATTTTCCTCGTCCAAAAATAGAAGCCGGGAATACAATTCTGATTCCAGTGTACATTACAAGTCCCGCGGCAAGACTGTCCATAAACGATAAAGTTGAACCGTCTAAATTGTTATAAATTGTGTAACTTACGTCCTGAACGCCATGCAAAGTAATACTGCCCAATTCAACAGGAGGCGTCATGAAAGAAATACCGACTAGGCCAGGGAAAACGGATGGTTTAATCTCTTTATCCGTATCGATAAGAAGGGCTTTCTTAAACGAAATAACAGGTCCAGCATAGGCCCTTATGTAATCATTAAAAGTAATAGTGAAAACCAAAGGCATCTGTACAGTTTTAAGTCCAGAATTATATCTGAAGCCAAGTCCAAATCCAGGTTCCAAAGCCCAGCCAGAATATCTTACATGCGCAAGTGCATCAATTCCTCTGTAACGGAAAACAAACTGTCTTGGAGAAAGTAACGACCAGTCAAAAAATAAAGAAGCATCTATTAAAATATTATCAGCAAGATAACCGGTCACTTCGTCCTTTTCTTTTGTAATTTTGTTGACTGCCTTTTTCTTTTTATCAGCAGATGTATTTTTCTTTACAACCTTTTGCTCAGTTGATTCAGATTCTTCTACAGAATTATCATTTTTTTCTGCATTTTCTTCGGAGGCTTTACCTGAAGGTAAAAATTGTCCTACACCTGCATATTTTTCTTTCCAATAACTACTGTTCAACTGTGAATAGGAAACTCCCTGCCCGTCTTCATCAAGGGAATCACTTAAAGCAGAAATAAACTTGTTATCACCAATATAAACGCCAACATGAGAAATTGTGGCAGATCCCATTGTCCTGAAAAACAAAAGATCTCCAACTTCCTTTTTTTCATCCGGGATAATTCGTACTTCATTGTAAATTGCTTTGGCGGTTCTTGGAAGCTTTACATTTATGCTTTCCTTTGCAACATAATAAATCAATCCTGAGCAGTCAAAGGAATCTGGACCGGCAGCCCCATATTCATAAGGCATTCCAAGATGCTTTTTCATTCCTTCAACAAACTTTTCTCTTGCAACCTGAGCTTCGGCGGCAGTCATTGCAGTCATTGATTGAGCAAATAAAGCGATTGAATTAACAAATACAAAACAAAAACAAAAAAACTTTCTAATAAATTTCCCCTTCATAAGCTAAAATTATATTCCATTTTGAATATACTTGCAATTATTGTATTTTTCTTATATTTTATTATAACCATTATGAAAAGTGTTTGTTCATTACTAGGAGCGAATAAATGGGATTAAAAAAATCTTTTTCTAAAGATAAAACAAAATGCACTGTAACTTTCACTGTATCAGCAGAAGCTGCACAGGGAGCAAAAACAATAAATATAGCAGGCGATTTTAATAGTTGGAGCAGTACTGATACGCCTATGAAAAAAGGAAAAGATGGTTCTTTTTCTGCAAAAATAGAATTGGACGCTGGAAAAGAATATCAGTTCCGCTATCTGCTCGATAATTCTAAATGGGAAAACGACTGGAATGCTGATAAATACATTCCTGCCCCATATTCAAATGCAGATAATTCAGTTGTTGTAACTTCAAAATAAACAACTGTTTGCATATCACATCTTACATTCCGTCGAGTTATCCAAATTGCAGAACGGAATGGGGATTGCCTCTTGCATTTTTCACCAGGCAGCCCCTAAATCTTGCTAAAAAGGAGGTCCATCATGGACGCTATCAAAAACAAAAATCATTATTTATTTACATCAGAATCAGTTGGAGAAGGTCACCCTGACAAGCTTTGTGATCAGGTATCAGATGCAGTATTGGATTATTGTCTGAGCCTTGACCCGGATGCTCATGTTGCCTGTGAATCCTTTGCAACTACCAATTTTCTTTTAGTTGGTGGAGAAATCGGTTTTCAAAAACAGGATATCAATATTGATGACTTCAATAAAAATGTTGAAAAGATTGCCCGCCAGGTAGCCGTTGATATTGGTTATACCTCAGATGATGTCGGTTTGGACGGTAGAAACTGCACTTTCCTCAACAGACTTCATGCTCAATCAGCAGATATAAATCAGGGGGTTGTAGGCCGCGGACTTGATGAATATGAAGGCCAGCAGGGAGCAGGAGATCAGGGAATGATGTTCGGATTTGCCTGCAATGAAACACCTACTTTAATGCCAGCCCCAGTTTATTATTCGCATCAGCTGCTTTTGAAAGCACATGAGTTGCGCCACAATGGTACAATTTCCTGGCTTAGACCGGATGCAAAATCTCAGGTAACAGTTGAATATGATGAAAACTACAAGCCTGCAAGAATTGACGCAGTTGTTCTGTCACATCAGCATAATCCAAATGTTTTTGACAAGGACGATAAAAAAGATCACGAACAGATAAAAAAGGCTATCATCGAACAGATCATAAAGCCTGTTTTAGAGCCGACTGGACTTTTAGACGAAAATACAAAGTTCTATGTAAACCCGACTGGTCGCTTTGTAACTGGTGGTCCTGATGGCGATTCTGGTCTTACAGGAAGAAAGATTATCGTTGATACTTACGGCGGAATGGGGCGTCACGGCGGTGGTGCCTTCAGTGGAAAAGATCCTTCAAAAGTAGACCGTTCTGCAGCTTACATGGCAAGATATATTGCAAAAAATATTGTAGCCGCAAAGCTTGCTGACCGTGTCGAAGTTGAACTTGCTTATGCAATTGGTGTTCCGGAGCCGGTTTCTATTATGGTTGATACCTTTGGCACAGAAAAAGTTGAGCGAGCAAAAATCGAAGCCGCTGTAGAAAAGATTTTTGACTGTACCCCAGCTGGAATAATCAAAACCTTAAAACTCAAACAACCGATTTACCGAAAAACTGCAAGTTACGGACATTTTGGTCGCACAGGCTTCCCTTGGGAAGAAACTGACAAAGTTGAGCAACTTCTGGCAGAAATAAAATAAGTCCACGCTTTCTGACATGGCACTGGAGTAAAAATGGATTTACTGTCTCAATCAGAAATGAAAGAAGTTTTTTCTCGCTGGCAAAAGAATAATCCTGAGCCGGTTTCTGAATTGGAATATGTAAATCCCTTTACTCTTTTAGTGGCAGTAGTTTTATCAGCGCAAGCGACCGACAAAAGCGTAAATAAAGCAACAAAAGCTTTATTTGCAGTGGCCGACACTCCGCAAAAAATGCTTGCTTTGGGTGTGGATGGCCTGGTTCCCTATATCAAATCGATTGGACTTTATCAGACAAAAGCCCGTCATGTTATTGAGCTTTCACAAAAGCTTATTGAACACTTTGATTCTCTTGTACCAAACACACGCGAAGAACTGATGACTCTGCCTGGTGTTGGCAGAAAAACTGCAAATGTAGTTTTAAATGTAATCTTTCATCAGCCGACAATTCCTGTAGATACGCATCTTCTTAGAGTTTGCCCCAAAATAGGACTTGCAGAAGGAACTACGCCTGAACAGGTTGAAGCAAGCCTTTTGAAACGAGTACCCAAAGAGTTTTTGTACGGGGCTCATCATTGGATTTTACTCCACGGACGATATGTGTGTACGGCACGCTCACCAAAATGTCAGGAATGTCTGATTAGCGACATCTGCAAAAAGAATGACAACAATAAGAATGGCAATCAAAAGTGTGAAGGAAAATAAGCTTAAATGAACTACTTTGATAAATACGACTGGCCAACCATGCTGAGCCTTAATCCCATTGCAGAAAAAAGCGAATACGATATAAAAAAATATCACAACATTCTTGAACCACAGCCACCGGAATTTTTGAATAAGTATTATGAGCTTCCTATGCTGCAGCGGCTCAAAAACGTGGGATTGTTGTGCGGTACAGATTGGACTCCTCTTTATAAAAATCGTTTTTATTATTCGCGCTTTGATCATTCTGTTGGTGTTGCACTTATAATCTGGCATTTTACTCACGATAAAGCTCAGACAATTTCGGGACTGCTGCATGATGTTTCTACACCAGTTTTTTCTCATGTCTCTGATTTTAGAAAGGGCGATGCACTCACACAGACCGAAACAGAAGGTACAAATGAAAGTATAATCCGAAGTGACAGGAATTTAGCCGCTCTGCTGGCCGTGGACGGGCTTAGGGTTGAACAGGTTGAAGATTATCACAAATATCCGATTGCCGACAATAAAATTCCACAATTGAGTTCTGACAGACTGGAATATATGTTTCCGTCGGGTATGGCTTTGGATGGCAGTTGGGATTTGCCGTCGGTAAGAAGGGCGTATGAAGATTTGGAAGTGCTGAGGAATGAGGAGGGATTGCCCGAATTAGGCTTTAAGACTCTGGAAATTGCAGAAGATTATACCCGCCGTTTTTGTATGATTGGTCATATTCTACAGCTGAATGAAAATAAACTCACGCTGCATTTGCTTCGACAGATAATGAATAAGGCTGTGAACACCGGTATCCTTGCTGAAAATGATTTTATGGAAAAATCCGAAGCCGAAATTATGGGAATTTTGGATAAAGAATTATGTAGCGAGGATTTTCAATTGGTTCAAGGGTACGATTTTTCATCCGAACAAATATTGAATCACGAACAGTCAGAACTGGCAAGCTTATACAAAACCTTCCGCACAATGACAAAAATCGAACATACTCAAACTCCGCTTGATGAAAATGAATACTTTTGCATAAATCTTAAAGTTAAACAGCGTTATATAAATCCTCTGGTAAAAGCAGCCAACTCCTGTACCCGTATAAGTGAAGCATCTTCACAAGCAAAAAAAATCATAGAAGATTTTCTGCATTATAATGATACTCCCTTTGGATGTGTAAAACTGATTGATGTCTAATTATTTTAATGAAGCGGGCATGACTATACATCCTAGACGGCGATCCGCAATGAGGTTGCTCCATGACTTTGCCCATCGCTTTTACATACTTAGTTTTTTTTTACTAACAAAAAATTATAATTTTTTTTCTCTAAAAATGGTCCGAAATCTTCAATTTTTTTCTAATAATAAGCAAAGCAGCTGTCAGGAGGTTTTATGAGTTTAATTACAAATAATCTGGATAAATCCAAAGAAATTGAAGATTTTGAAATCGATGATTTCGAGGATGAAATGACTTTGGGCGGTCAGTTTTCCAAATCATGGGAGGAATTGACCTTTGCAGACAATTTTCTTTTCTGCAAAATCATGGAAGATGAATCAATCTGCCGCCAGCTTCTGGAGATTCTTCTTCCAATTAAGATTGAAAAAATTGATTATTTGTCTACGGAAAAGGAGTTTCATCCTTCTTACAAAGGAAGAAGCATAAGACTTGATGTTTTTCTAAAGGATTCTAACCGCACTTTTGATATAGAAATACAGACTTCAGATTTTACAAATCTTCCAATGAGGGCCAGATTCTATCAGGGAGCAATGGATGCCTCAACCACCAAAAAGAGGACTAAGTTTTCAAAACTCAAGGAAAGCTATATTCTTTTTATCTGCACGGGAGATCCTTTTAAGTGCAAACTACCTGTCTACACCGTGAAGCAAACCTTTTTTGAAAAGCCGGACTTTCTTTATGATGACAGAAGCCACAAAGTATTTTATAATTGTAAGGCATATAAGGTAGCGGATAACGAAGATTTACGTGGACTGATGGAGTTTATCCAGACAAATAAGGCCACTACAGACTTCTCCCGCAAGCTAGAAGAAAACGTAAAAACTGCAAAACAGAACACCAAATGGGAGGACGAGTATATGTTTTTCACTGATGTTTTGGAAGAAGAAAAAGAAAAAGTTAGAATATTCGCAAGAAAGCAAGGGCTGAAAGAAGGGCGTGAAGAAGGACTTAAGGAAGGTAGAATTGAAGCCGCTAAAAATCTTCTAAGAATGAAACTCGGAACATATGAACAAATTGCTCAAGTACAAAGCCTTTCTGTAGAAGAAGTAAAGCAACTTGCTCTTGAAATAGAGTAATGACAATCCCCACCCACCACACACACATAAAAAAAACGCTCCCCGATAATTCAAGGAGCGTTTGATAGGAAGAATCACAAAAAACTATCTTGTAATCTTGATGTAGATGTTGCCGGTTACGGCAGTAGCAGTACCAGCAGCATCTGTATATGTACCACTTACGGCGATGCGGTAAGTTCCAGCAGCAACTAAAACAGAGTTAGCAGAATCTGTAATTGTCCAAGTGAATCCAGAAGTAGTATCTATGCTACCCAAATGATCGCTATCATCACCTACAATTGGAGTTGTAAAGTCTGTGTCATATACAGTCCAAGTTACATTTGTAAGACCTGTATTTGGAGTAAGTTCAACTGTAACTGGAGTTGTTGCAGCAGCTTGAACACCTGAAATCGTGCGAACAGCAGCTTCTGAATAAGAATCTACAAGGGCATAATCCGCAACAGCTGAGTAATTTGGCATTACAATAGATACACCTAAGCGAGACTGCCAGTAAGCAGAAAGAACAAGATTATCTGTATTGTCTGCAGGAATTGCTGTAACAACTGTATTAGATGCATTTTTCCAATTAATAAATGTATAATTAGTTCGGAAAACAAATGGATAATCAGCTGTATTATCACTCAACAAAGATTGTGTTGTAGAAGACTTATTATAAGGAATAACATAGCTCACTACAGTATCAGCAGTTGCATTTGTGTCTCCGTTAGCTTTCTGTACTTTACCATAAGATAAATTATAGGTAACAGTAAATAAGTTAATAGCATCTGAAGAACAAGCTGTATAATCCGAATCAGTAGAAGCAGCAGGAGTGAAAGCATTAGTGGCACGAATCTTAGCTGTATAAACCTTTCCGGTATCAAGTTTAATAGTCGCACTTGTAGAAGAAGCAGCGAGACTACCTTTTACAACACCATCTGTAACAGCAGAATTAGCTGAATAGGTTACTGGTGTAGTAGGATTTGCTGTATCTGTAACAACAAGTTCAAATCCTGTTTCATTGTCAGATACATCATTCCATGTAAATGTTGCATAGAAATTAATATCAGCTGATTCTCCATCAGCGAGCTCGGCAGGCTTCATAGCGGCATATGCATCATCTGTTGAATCATTATATGAATAAGAAACTGTCAAACTTGTAGGTTTAACAGCTGGTTTATTAAATGCATTCTC
>JAILQA010000285.1 GCA_024699205.1 Treponema sp.
AGTCATAATGAAAAAGGACGTTACAATGATTATTACTATTCTGATGATAACCGTATAATTCCTATAGGTACAAATAATAAAAAGATTTTTTACTTTAAAGCTGATACAGGCGCAAAAATCTCAATAACAGCTTTTTTCACAAAACTTGAGCAGGAGTAATTTATGAAAAAGATTTTATCTATAATTTTGTTCTCCCTTTTTCCTTTGATTGCCTTTGCACAGGTAAGGGAAATGGTTTGTATTGTTTCTCCAAACTACAGTGAAAAAGTTGTGCAGATGATTTATGATTTTATTCCCCGTATAAAAAAACTGGGGGTAGAAGATCCTCAAAAATATGTTGAAGATTTTCTGGCTAAAAATACATCAGGTTCTGGTTTTGTTTATGTTGCTCCAGATGGAAAAAACTACATCATAACAAACAGACATGTAATAAGGGATGCAGCAACTTCAACAATTACCTTTGAGGTTGAAAATTCAAAAGAACTAAAAGTATTCAATGGAATGAAGATTCTTGCTTCTGATGCATCTTTAGACCTTGCCATTCTTGAATTCCCAGATGATCAGAAGCCTTTTAAAAACGGTTTAGACTTTTATACAGGAAATCTTTCTGACGGGGCTTCTGTATTTACAGCAGGATTTCCTGGGCTTATGGGAAAACCTGTATGGCAGTTTGGTAACGGTATTATTACAAATCCATCTGTTGAAGTAGAAGAAATGATAAAGCCAGAACTTTCTTCCTTAATCCAACATTCAGCACAGATTGATCCAGGTAACTCTGGTGGGCCTCTTTTAGTAAAAACTCCAAATGGAAGTTATGAAGTTGCTGGTATTAATACCTGGAAGATTACTAACAGACAGGATACAAACTTTGCTATTCCAGCTGCAACAATCAAAAAGTTTATTGACGCTGCCTTGAGCGAAAAAAATCTTGAAACCCAGGATGCGGAAGCTATAATTCTTGAGAAAGCAACAAACCTTCATAAATCATTAAACAGATATAGTGTCACCTTTGAAGAACTCGTTGAGTATATTTCAATTGAATATGTAGAGACAGAAGGAAAAGCTATTTTTGATAAAGTAATCAACCGCTGTAGTAATGAGAATAATAAAACAATGAATAAAATTCTAAAAGACTATTCACCAATTGAAGCAGTACGCTATGCAATAGGCTGGTATATTTTTAATGAATTCCATAATAATGAATATGTTACAGATCAATCTAAGAAATCTTCTGTAAAAGAATCACGCCTCCCACAACTAAATCCTCCTGAGCAGGTTGAAGGCAGCAACTATTGGAATACAAGACTCTTAAATGGAGAAACGAAAAAAGTTCTTGTTGTAACATGGGCTTATGTAAACGGCGGCTGGGAAATTCTTACAGTAAAAAATAAATCAGGAACAAAAGAAGACTACGCTGCAGAAAAAAGAGCAAATGCAAAATTCAATGCTAACACAGTTGAAAACATTCTTAAGCAAATACCAGAAGGGAAGGAAAATAGACTTGGAAAAGCAGTTATTTATATGCCTTACAGATTCCAGATTGCATATGGTAAGAATATTTTTAGCAGCCTGGAAGAAAATCGTCATATTTTATTTTCAAACACACTTGATGTAAACTTTACGATAAATAATTTTCTTTCTGCAGTTATAGCAGCAGAAGTAATGGAAGAATCTGTTTATATTTATAAATATAAAGAAGGTCTTCCTGAAGCTCAAATAAACTATGTTCTTCCATATGCAGGCCTTCAACTTCAAATGCCATTCGTAAAAAAACTTATCGTTATGCCTTATCTTACTTTACTTGGTGGAGCACAATTATCAGATTTTGATAATTTACAAACTGATTTTGCAGGCACAGCTCGATTAGGTGCGAAGTATTATTTGGGATGGAGAAAAAAGGCTTCTGTATTTGCAGATACAAATCTTAAATACAAATTTGTATTTACTAATATGGAAAAGAATGAATACACGTTCAACCTAGAATTAGGACTAGCTTTCTGATAAAAATATCCTAATATAGAGTGAAAGAAAAAAAGCTCTGGCAACTGAAATACAGCCACCAGAGCTTTTTTCATCTTCTGTAAAGAA
>JAILQA010000305.1 GCA_024699205.1 Treponema sp.
GTTCTTGCAATTGAGCCGATGATAAATCTTGGCGTACCTGATGTTTACACAGCAAAAGACGGCTGGACGGTAATCACAAAAGACAAAAAAGTTTCTTGCCACGAAGAACACACTGTAGCCGTTTTTGCCGACCATACCGAAGTTCTTACGGACTTAAATTATAAAGCTTAACGTTAATTTTTTCTTGAACGATACGATTTTTGTTACCTTTTTTTCAGTCTGTAGTTATATTTTAAAAAGAAGAAATGAACAGAAAGTGCACATAAAGTTCATTTCTTCTCAAAAATGATTGATGATACGAGGTAATAAAAATGAAAAAGTTTACAAAACTTGTTTTTAGCTCAATTCTTTTAAGTTTACTTGCTGTCTCAGTTTTTGCTGACCCACCTAAAAAAACTCCTGCTTCAAGCGAAGCCTTATCTATAGTTAGTTCTCTGCAGACTGTATTTCGTTCTGTAAGTGACACTCTTTTGCCAGCTGTCGTAGAAGTTGATGTTACCGAAACAAAAACTTATACAGACCCATTTGGTGGAATGACAAGTCCTTTTGAATGGTTCTTTGGTACACCTGATCAGGATAACAAAAATCGTCAGAAGGAATACGAATCAAAAGGTTTGGGCTCTGGTGTAATTGTACGCAATGCTGGAAATACTTATTATGTACTTACAAATAATCACGTTGCTGGAAGTGCTACAAAAATCAGTATTAAATTAAATGATGAACGTGAGTTTGAAGGAAAGCTTGTTGGAACAGACAGCCGCATGGATATTGCACTGGTTTCTTTTGAATCAAAAGATAAGTCAATTCCTGTAGCAAAGCTGGGTGATTCCGATGATGTTCGCCCTGGTGATATTTGTCTTGCCTTTGGTGCCCCTCTCGGATATTCACAGTCTGTAACTCAGGGAATTGTAAGTGCAGTTGGTCGTTCAGAAAGCCACATGTCTGCAATCAGCGATTATATTCAGACAGATGCTGCAATCAACCAGGGAAACTCTGGTGGGCCTCTTGTAAATATTTACGGTGAAGTAATTGGAATCAATACCTGGATTGCTTCTCAGTCTGGCGGTTCACAGGGCTTAGGCTTTGCAATTCCTATCAATAATATTAAGAGCTCAATCGATTCCTTTATCAAAAATGGAAAAGTGATTTACGGTTGGGTAGGCGTTTCTTTAGTTGATATTTCTAAAGAATATAAGGAAGATTTAGGTGTATCAGATATAGATGGTGCCTTTGCTGCCGAAGTATTTACTAATTCTCCTGCATTCAAAGCTGGAATTAAACCTGGTGACTATATCATTGAATTGAACGGCAAAAAAGTTAAGAGTACAAATCAGCTTGTCCGCGATGTCGGTACTCTCGAAGCCGGTTCAACAGCAACCTTTATTGTATTGCGTGGTGGAATCAGACAGGCTCCTATTCAGGTTAAAATAGAAGAAAGAGCAAAGGATGCTGATATTCAGAACAGCAGAATGTGGCCTGGATTTGTTGCTTCCCTGCTTACCGATGAAGTTCGCGAACAGTTAAAGATTGATGACAAGCGTGTACAAGGTGTTGTAGTTACAAATGTAGAAGAAAAATCTCCTGCAGCAAGTCTCCGCTTACAGAATGGTGATGTAATTACAGCCGTAAACGGAAACCCTGTAACAAATCTTAAAGAGTTCTACACAGAGCTTTCAAATGCTAAAAAATCTGTAAACTTTGATATTTACAGCAATGGCGGAACTATTACAACAGGAACTTACAAGTTCTAAACAGATTTAATCGATTAACCTCTCCAAAATCTACCGGGCAGCTCCTTGTCCGGTATTTTTTTTCTTTAAAAATAAAAAATGCATGGTAGAATAAAGTATAATCAATCTATTTTAAATGCTTTATTCGAATCTTAGGAGGTTCTTATGAAACTGGCAAAACATTCATTATTTAAAGTTTTAATTATCTCTTCTTTAGTTATTGCATTAACAGGTTGTGATGCAATTATGGGGTTATTGGGAAATGAACCTGAACTCGATGGTCCTAAATACCCGTCAGTAGAAATTGCTGATTATGGCGATGGTTCAGCAACATTGCATTATGGTGACGAAAAGACTTTGACAGTTACAGCTAGTGTTACTGATGGTGGTAGTCTTTCTTATCAGTGGTATAAGGGTACAGCTAATAATCCGGATAAAGCTTCTGCTATTTCTGGTGAAACTTCTGCTTCTTATAAAATAACAGCTCCTAGTGAAGAAGTTGAAAAAACATATTACTGGTGTAAAGTAACCAATTCAAAGAACGGAAAAACTGAATCCGCCTGGACTTATGCTTATGATATAACGGTAAGTAATATTATTACGTTTGGTGGTGATTCTATTGATGAAAATATAACTTGGAACTCAAAATATACTTATTATGTAAAAGACTGGGTTGTAGTAAAAGCTTCTCTTACTATTCCAAAAGGAACCGTTGTTAAATTTAAGAATGATGCTTACATGGAAACTGAAGGCAGTGGATTAATAATAGTTAATGGTTCTGTAACTGATGAAAAGAAAGAATATGTTTACTTTACTTCTTATCTTGATCACTCTGTAGGAATTATAATTCCAGAATTTGCAGATAGCCTTGCTACAGCTGGTAAGGGTGATTGGAGTGGAGTCAGAATAAATGCTACAAATGCGTCAAAAATAGAATATGCAGTATTCCGTTATAGTAATGTAGCCCTTTCACTTAACAATGAAAAGATAAATACTGTAGAAAATTGTATTTTTATAGATAATAAATCTAATAATATTGTTGACAAACCTAGTGCTGCATTGGAAATCAAAGGGGATGCAAACGAATCTATTGTTAAAAATAATATTTTCTATAACAATGATTGGCCTCTTAAAGTTAGTGCAAATTATACAGTAGATACTTTAAACATTTTCCACAATCCTGAAGATGAAAATATAAAGAATGTTCATCAGGCAATTGTTATGGAAGCTGGAAAAACAATCGAAAAGAAAAATATTTCTTGGAATGTAACTGAACTTCCTTATTATGCAACAGACAGTGATTGGATTTATGTAAAAGGTCATACTTTGTCTATAGGTGATAATGTTGTAGTTAAATTCAATTCTGGTATGTACCTCGAAATAGAAGATACAGGTAACCTTGAGCTTGGTACAAACTCAATCCTTACATGTTGGAAAGATAATGAACATGGTGAAGATATTTGGGCTGGCGAAGATGTAGGTGATGTAGAATGGGGTGACTGGGAAGGCGTTCGTATGAATAGTTATGACCCAAAGGTTTATGATAATCCTATTAATACAGATAAAACCAGAGTTTGGTATAATAATAGAGAAAATTATGGCGAGACGAATCCAACTGAATAATCTCTAACCCATAATCCATCATACGGGGAATGCATTTCTTGCCTTCCCTGTTTTTTTCATTTTTTCCTAATAGTAGAATTGCATTGTAAAATCTGTTATAATCTCGCTATGTATCGTTTATATGTAGAGCGTCGCCACGGCTTTGAAAACGAGGCAAAAAGTTATCTCGCACAGATTAATGGATTTTTGGGAATTGCATCAGTAAAGGCAGTTCGTTATTTTAACCGCTATGATATTGAAAATGTAAGTGATCAAGTAGCAAAAATTGCTGCAACCCGCATTTTCTCAGAACCACAGAGCGATTTTGTATTTACAGAAAATCTTCCTGAACATAATGGCCGCGAAATCATCTGGGAGTTTTTACCAGGACAGTACGATCAGCGTGCCGACTCTGCTGAGCAGTGCCTTTCTCTTTTGCGTGCCGGTTTGCAGGCTGAGGGGGTAAAAACTCTTACAGGTGCTCCTCTTGTTCGCTGTGCAAAAATCGTTATCCTCGAAGGCGATGTAAGCGATGAAGAAATCAAAAAGATTCAGAACTATCTTATCAACCCTGTTGATTCCCGTCTTACAGATGATACAAAACCAGAAACCTTAAAAATGCATTCAGAAGAGCCTGCCGACATTCCTGTTGTAAAAGGCTTTATCAAAATGAATGATTCTGAAATAGAAGAATACCGCAACAAGATGGGCCTTGCTATGGATCATGCTGATATCGTATTCCTTCAGGATTATTTTAAAGGCGAAGGCCGCGACCCTGTTGAGACAGAAATCCGCGTTCTCGACACTTACTGGTCTGACCACTGCCGCCACACAACCTTCCTTACAGAACTTAAGGATATCAAAATTGAAGACGGTCCTTATGCACCTCTCTTCAAAAAATCCCTTGAAAACTATCAGGCTATGCGTACAGAAATGTATGCTGGCCGCACAGATAAGCCAGTCTGCTTAATGGATATGGCTGTAATCGGAATGAAGTATCTTAAA
>JAILQA010000330.1 GCA_024699205.1 Treponema sp.
AGTTCTGCAGCAAGCATGTTGGCTCTTACACCAGCTACGCCACCTTTTTTTGTATAGCCTTTAATTTTTTCAAGAATAGAATCACGTCTTGCAGTTAATTCAGCTTCCTCCAGTGAAGAAGATTCATTAACCAGTTCATAAGTCAATGCTTCAACTGCAGCAAGATTTTTTTCAGTCGATTTTGACACTGCAATTTCAACTATAATAAAAACTGCAATTATTGCAATAACTGCTGAAAAGCAGGAAATCACAACTTTTCTGTTTTTTTCAAGAACAGAATTAAGTTTTGAACTTGCAGTTTTCACTTCTTTTTCATTTTTCTCTGCCATAATATTTACCTCAATAATTTAATCAAAAAATTAAATATTTATTTACGAATCTGTAATTCATTTATGAGACGAATTACATAGGTTCGCTGTATTCCAAGAACTTTAGCAGTTTTAGTCTGGTTCCAGTTATTCTCTTCAAGTATATTTATAAGATATTCTCGCTTAAAGGAATCAATAGCCGTTTTTAAAGTTTTGTCTGCAAAAGAAGTCTCAAGTACATCATTAACAGTATCTTTTATACTTTCTCCTTCTCCTAATGCCATGTCATTAACTCTTATATAGTCTGAATGACCGACAATAAAACAGCGCTCAATGGCATTCTTTAATTCAGCTATGTTGCCGCCCCAGAAATAATTCATTATATAATTCTTGGCAGTTTCAGAAAATCCCAGGAACTCTTTACCATAAATCTTGTTGTAATATTTATAATAGTAATCAGCAATTTCCGGTATATCTTCTTTGTGTTGTCGCAATGGAATCATATTGACAAATACATTGCTTATCTGGAAATACAAATCCTTTGAAAATCTTTGAACTTCCATAAGTTCTTCAAGATTTTCAGTAGACGAAAAAATAAATCTTACTTTGGCTGACTTAACTGTGTCATCTTTTAATAAAGTACACAATTTTTCCTGCTGATTCAGATTTAATTTTTCAATATTACTTACATATATTGTTTTTTCACGGTTATTGTCATCGCTGACAAATTTATTTATAGAGTTAAGAATCTTTTCTCCCTGGGTGTAAAACAATTTACAATTTAACTCCAGGAAATCAGAAGGATTCTTTTTACCTTCGATATGAACAACTCTTGCAAACAACTGCTTGCCTGTTCCTGTTTCGCCAGTAATTAATACAGATGCTGTATTTTGACAGACAGATAAAATAATTTTTCTAATTTCTTTAATGAACCCGCTGCTGCCGACAAACGATTGAACTGAATATGTCATATCTTCTAGCTCTTCCTCCAATAATCCGTTAAACAAAACGCATTGCAGTCCTATTACTAAAACATACAATGCGTTTCTTTAGAAAAAAATATTTAATATTCGTAAATAATATTAGTTATTTTTTTGTGTTTTTAAAAGATCGCCGAGTGTGTATGCTCCATCATCATTATTTTCTGAATCAGACATATACTGAGATATTTCATCACGCTGCTGCTTTCGTTTAAATTCACGAACAGAAAAAGCTACTTTTTCTTTACCTGTGTTTACGTCAACGACATAAACATTGATTTTATCACCAACTTTGTATTTAGCAACGGCTTCTTCAAATGGAACATCTTTTTCATCGCTGAGGTTAGCCTTATTTACAAGACCTTCAATTCCATTAGGAGCTTTTACAAATACACCAAAATCAGTAATAGAAGTAATTTCGCCTTCAAGTGTAGAACCTGCTTTATATTCTTCAGCAAAAGCCTTCCAAGGATCGTCAGTAAGCTGCTTCATACCAATCTTAATTTTATGAGCTTCGGCATCACATTCAAGAACAACTGCTTCGATTTCCTGATCTACAGAAAGCTCACTGCCTGGATGTTTAACCTTCTTTGTCCATGAAATGTCATCGGCATGTAAGAATCCGTCGATTCCTTCTTCAAGAGCAACAAAAGCACCAATATTAGTAATCTTAACGATTTTACCAGTAACTTTAGTTCCTACAGGATATTTTTCTTCGATTGTATCCCAAGGATTTTCTGTTGCCTGTTTAAGACCGAGAGAAACACGACCAGCCTGGATATCATATCCAAGGATGATTGCTTCAACTTCCTGTCCTAAAGAAACCATATCCCCCGGCTTGTTAACTTTCTTTGTCCAAGAGAATTCAGAAATGTGAACAAGACCTTCAATACCCTTTTCAAGTTCAACAAAAGCACCAAACTCAGTAAGCTTTGTAACTTTTCCCTTAACTTTATCATTTACATGATATTTTTCTTCAAAATGTACCCAAGGATCTTCTGTAAAGTGCTTGAGAGAAAGATTGATTCTCTTTTCTACAGGGTCAAGTCTGATAACTTTAAGTTCAATTTCCTGACCTTTCTTTACAAAATCTTTAGGACGTGCGACGTGTCCCCAACTCATATCGTTGATATGAAGAAGACCGTCAAATCCGCCAAGATCAATAAAAGCACCAAAACTTGTGAAGCTCTTAAC
>JAILQA010000340.1 GCA_024699205.1 Treponema sp.
GGTCAAACTGAAGTAATTTAAACTTTTGAGAGGTACGGGAATTGCGCCTGCTCCCCAAAAGATCCTACTATCGGGCCGTAGCCCTTAAGATAATTTGAACACTACAACGTAGTGCTTTATATTCACCGGCAACGCCGGTTAATATACATTTTCTCCCACGTAAAATATGACTTTTTAGAATGGTATTTCACTATCGCTAAAGTTTTCATCAGTTGGCGGATAATACTCACCCTGAGCCTGCTCATAGTTCTGCTGATTATTCTGATTAAAACTAGGAGCTCCACATTGCTGTCCTTCTTCCTTCGGCTGGAAGCTCCCAGGAGCAAAAGATACTTTAGACACATTAATTCCAATTATACTATGAGAATTACCGGCTTCATCCTTCCATCTGTTCTGAGTAAGCTCACCTTCAACAGTAAGATGCTTGCCTTTAAGCAGGTATTTAAACATGCTTTCAGCAAAATTTCCGTTGATTTTACAATCAAAAAAATTACCAATATCAATCCAGTTTCCATCTTTATCTTTATATGATTTATTATGTGCAATGGTAAACTTGCAATAAGGAGTCCCATTCGGCCATCTGGAAAGTTCCGCATTCTTTACAACGTTTCCTTCAATAATTACACTATTGATATTTCCCATAAACTATTCCTCTTTTAAAAATTGCTCTGCTTCAATTACTAGCTGTTCTTTAAATACTCCTAGTCTCTTTAATATTTCGATAGAATACTTTAAATAAGTTTTTGCTTTGGTGAGTTTTTGGCTTTTGCTCACTAGCATATTGTTTAATTGCATAAGTGTTACAACCGTGTCGTTGTTTGCTCTGATTAAAGTTGCAACATCTTTTATACCTTTCAGTTCTGCGTTTTCTTTCGTTAACTTATCTTCAAGTTCGATATGTGCAAGTCTATCTTTTTCAAGATTATCGTTAATTCTCGTAAGTTCTGTGTTTTCCTTCTGTAACTGTCTATATTTACAGTTGTCTGGATTGAACATACAACAAAATCCTTTAGCATTATTGTGATTACAGTTTACATTGTCGCAATTATGTTTTTTCTTTTCGTCTTTAGTCATTTGACAGTTCTCCTTTCCAAAATATTTTTTTTGTAAATGATATATCCACCTCTTACAGAGTTCTCACAACAAGAGTAAGACTGTGCAAGAATAATGTAATCTTTTGATTCTTCAAGAAGGAAACCAACTGTTTCAATCGGCTTGATTTCGTCTTTTAGATTCTTTACATCTTCTATATCCTGCCACCTGTCTGCAAGTAATGAATAACCAGAATCAATCCAACGTACATAAGCAATTTCATAATCGAACTTTTTCATTTTATTTCTCCCCATCAAACAAACTAGGCCCTTTATCCCAATCAGCCCCGTAAGTCTCTACAACTTTTCTAAAGTCATGCAGGTCATAGTCACCAATTAAAACCTTGCGCTCGCCACTGGTCTCATCAATCAAGATTTTCAAAAGCTCACGTATAAGCGCAATGTCTTTCTGCTTTTCAGAAAAGTTCGCAATGTTCATCTGATAAATTGTAATCATCGCATCTGCATCCGTAGCCCAGCGATATTTAGCCGGTATCTTTTCAGCTTCCGCATAAACCGGATTCTTATGCTTATCAAGCTTTCCACTGTCTGAATAAACACAAACGACTTTCACGTTCATAGCATTCTGAATAACCAAAAGCTTTTCATTCTCAATCAATTCAGCTGCTCTTCTTTCCCATGACGGGCTTCTTACAAATTCTTCCATAGTTTTATTTCCTCCCTTATTTGGATTATTTACACATTTATTGCAGTAGTCTGAGCTGCCGCAAAACTCTGTCATACACATTAGAATGGATCCCACTCCTTAGTCTGTCGCTGCTGTCTCCAGCTGCCATTAATCTTGCGTAATTGTGTTGTAGGATGTGCAACAAAATCACTCATCAACGCATAGCGGTGGTCATCATAAACATGGTCCTCAAGCTTTGTATCAATATCTTCCGGGTGATTCGGATTAGGTGTAAGCATAGGAATAGTCCTTATAAAAGCTTTACAAGTATTGAATACCTGAAACATAGGAATTTCATTAGGCTTCCCATCTTTTTCACCATCAACAACAGTCTGCTTAAAAAAAGCATCCACAATTACAAGTCCATTAACACGGTCATTGTTTGCCTTAATCATATTAAAACCTTCCTCTTCAAATATCTGAGCAATAGATTTTGATTCAGCTTCAATCTTTTCATCAGTCCATATAGCAGGATCTGCAACCATATCCTTAATTCCATCAGTAACAGCAAACTCCCAGGCTTCCTGCGCAAGCTGTTTAGCAGTCTTTTTAACACCTACGTTATACTCATCTGGCACACAGCCATACATTTCGCGATAACGTATAACACGGCCTAAACTATTAACAGCATAAAAGCCGATAGAATAAGGCTTACTCCAGCCCCAGTCCATACTGCAGAATTTAAACCATTTTCCCTGTTCCAATAAAAACGGTTTACACACATGAATATTTGGTCTAAAACTTTCCAAAACCTGTCCCTCAAATACGCTCCAGTCACCAAAGCGTAAAGCTCGCGCAATATTCTTTGGCAAACTCAATAATTTTTTTTCATAATCAGGGTCATTCTG
>JAILQA010000349.1 GCA_024699205.1 Treponema sp.
CAACACACATACCAAGCAATGTCAGAAGTCCGCTCTGACCAAGCATTTGAGTTATAGTCATATATGTATCCTCTAAGAAGGGTCCAATAATTTTTGTTTTTTTTGGTTGCCCCTAAGTTTTCAAAAAAAATCGAAACATTCGCCCGATTTTATCATTTAGAATTATATTAAAAAACTAGTATTACTTCAATTCAAAAACATAGGGGAAAACAATTAGGAAATAAAAAAAATAAAAATCAAACTGCTAACCAAAAGTAAGTAAGGATAGAAGAGGAAAGGCATTATATCAAAAGCAGAAAGTCCTGCTCCTAACGATTGAGCTGCACTGATTGCTACAAGCATTTGGGCACCGTAAGGAATTATCCCCTGAAAGATACAAGAGAAGGTATCCAGAATGGAAGCTGATTTTCGAGGTGTGATTCCGTAAGTTTCGGACATTTGTTTTGCAATAGGGTTTGCCATTACGATAGCAACTGTATTATTGGCTGTAGCAATATCCATAGCACCAACAAGAAATCCCATTCCAAGCTGTCCACCTTTTTTTCCTTTGAAAACCTTCTGGATTCCATTTAAAAGTGCAGCAAATCCTCCGTGTTCTGAAATAAGGGCACAAATAGCAGAAACAAGAATTGCAACCATAGTGGTTTCGAACATTCCTGCTGCTCCACTACCCATATTTGACAAAAGGTCTACAGCTTTAATTGCACCAGTTGCAAGCATAATCACAGTTCCAGAAACAATCCCCAAAATCAAAACGATAAAGACATTGATTCCAATAATGCCGCACACAAGAACAAGTATGTAAGGAATTATTTGAATAAGATTATAATCATTCTTAATAGTGCCTGTAATATCATAACGAGCTGAAATAATAAGAATTAAAATTACAGTAATGATTGCAGCAGGAAGAGCAATAAAGAAGTTTTCCTTGAACTTATCCTTCATCTGACAGCCTTGTCCATTACAAGCGGCAATTGTTGTATCAGAAATAAAAGAAAGATTATCTCCAAACATGGCACCACCCATTACAGAAGCAACGCAAAGTGCTGTACCAAGGCCGCTGGTCTGCGCAACTGCAACGGCAATTGGAGTTACCAGAGTAATTGTACCAACCGAAGTACCCATTGCAATAGAAACAAAACAGCTTACTACAAATAAAACAGCAGCCGCAAATTGGGCTGGAATAATCGAAAGCATAAAATAAGCAACGCTACTTGCAGAAGAACGACCAACAACACCAACGAACATTCCGGCAACAAGGAAAATAAGAATCATTGTGATGATATTTTTATCCCCTACTCCTTTTCCCATAAGCTCAAGCTTCTGGTCAAAAGTCAGGTCTTTATTTTGAAAACAGGCTACACACAAAGCAATTAAAAAGACAACTACAATAGGAATATTATAAAATCCCATAGGTATTTTGAGGACATATTCAAAAAGAATTCCAAGACCAAGATAAAGGATTAGAAATACCCCGATTGGAATAAGGGCAGCTGGATTTGATTCTTTATTTTCCATAATAAACAACTCCTGAATTAGCTCAATATTGCGCCTTTATCAGCTGAAGAAACCATTTTTGCATAACGGGCCAGATAACCAGTTTTTACCTTTGGTTCTGGAGCAACCCATTCAGCACGACGTTTTGCAAGCTCTTCATCACTAACTTTAAGAGTGATTTTATAATTATTTATATCAAGTTCTATCAAATCCCCTTCCTTAACAAGGGCAATAGGACCACCGTCAGCAGCTTCAGGAGAACAGTGACCAAGAGAAGCTCCTCTTGTAGCGCCAGAGAAACGACCATCAGTGATTAAAGCAACTTCTCTATCCAAGCCCTGACCTGCAAGAGCAGCAGTTACAGCCAGCATCTCACGCATACCAGGACCTCCCTTTGGTCCTTCATAACGGATTACAACGACATCACCAGGTTTAATCTGCTGCTTCTGAACCGCAGCCATAGCTTCCGATTCGTCATTAAATACTCGGGCAGGACCAGTATGATGCATAAGTTCCTTTGCACAGGCAGAACGCTTTACAACTGTTCCGTTTGGTGCAAGATTTCCAAAGAGAATGGCAAGACCACCGTTATCGCTGAAAGGATTTTCAATAGGTCTAAGGATTTCTGGATTACGGTTGCAGACATTTTTTATGTTTTCTGCAATAGTTTTACCTGTTACAGTGATAAGATTTGTATTTATCAGATTTTTCTTTGCAAGTTCTGCAAGCACAGCCTGAACACCACCAGCGTCATCAAACTGGCACATAAAAGTATGACCAGCAGGAGCCAGATGAACAAGATTTGGAGTACGATTTGAAATCTCATTAACTTCGTGCAAATCGATTGTAAGACCAGCTTCGTGGGCAATTGCAGGCACGTGAAGCATTGTATTTGAAGAACATCCCATTGCCATATCAGCGGCCAGTGCATTTCTAAAACTATCGGCCGTCATCATAGAACGGGCAGTAATTCCTTTTTTAAGCATATCCATTACAGCCATGCCGGCATGCTTTGCCAGTGCAATGCGTTTTCCGGTAACTGCCGGAATTGTACCGTTTCCTGGAAGCCCAAGACCGATTGCTTCTGTAAGACAGTTCATTGAATTTGCTGTAAACATTCCGGAACAAGCCCCGCAACCAGGACAGGCATACTGCTCCATTTCGCGTAACTGAGCTTCACTGATTTTTCCAGAAGCCACCGCGCCAACAGCTTCGAACATATCTGTTAAAGAA
>JAILQA010000409.1 GCA_024699205.1 Treponema sp.
TACCGTTCAAGATATTTCGTGTGTTGGAAAATGCTCTCTTACTGTAGCTCTTCCTATTATTTCGGCAATGGGGGTTGAGACTTGTGTTTTGCCTACTGCCGTGCTTTCTACCCATACAGCATTCAAGGGCTTTACTTTTAGAGATTTAACCTGCGATTTAGAAGGCATTTACAGGCATTGGGAAAGTCAGAAAATCCATTTTGACGCAATTTATACAGGTTATCTTGGTTCTATTGAGCAAATTTCAATCATCAGTGATTTAATCGACAGATTCGGAAGCCATGATACAGTCATAATTGTTGACCCCTGCATGGGCGATAACGGTAATCTTTATTCAGGTTTTACAAAAGAATATGCCGCAAAAATGGCCGAAATATGCAAAAAGGCTGATGTAATTCTTCCAAATCTTACCGAAGCCTGTTATCTTCTTGATATCCCATACAAAAAATCCGGCTACGATAACGAATATATTATCAAGATTTTAAAAGATTTGGCTGATTTTGGTTCAAAACGGATAGTCCTTAAAGGAATTGAGTTTAATCAGGACTCCAGCGAAATGAAGGGCGTTTCTAAAAAAATGGGAATTGCTTCTTATGATGCGCAGAAAGACAGTGTAAAATGGTATTTTCACCAGAAGCACGACCAGAGTTTCCACGGTACAGGCGACATTTTTGCCAGCGTATTCACAGGAGCCTTAATGCGTGATTTGCCATTTGAAAAAGCCTATTCTCTTGCCGGTGATTTTGTTGTAGAAGCTATCAAAAATACACTTTCTCACCCGGATTACAACTGGTACGGCGTAGATTTTGAATCAGCCATTCCATTTTTAGTTTCAAAGTTATAGTTCAAAGTTATAGTTCTTGAATCTGTCATACTTTTTTTGATAAAATGCTTTATTCTCATTTTGTTAGGGATGGAACAATGCAAACTTATAATTTAGACGGTGGAGCATTCTTAAGAATGCTCAACGGTGGAGTTGACAGCATAAAAGCTAACAGTAAAAAAATAAATGATTTAAATGTTTTTCCTGTTCCAGATGGTGATACTGGTTCAAACATGACCAAAACCTTTGAGGCAGGTTTTCTGGAAGCTAAATCGATTCCGCAGAATCAGAGAAAAAGTCTTGCAGATGTAACTCAGAAAATGTCCCATGGTATGCTGCTTGGTGCGCGCGGAAACTCAGGAGTAATCCTTTCTCAGATTTTTAAGGGCATTCAGCTGGAACTTAAAAATTATTCTACAGTAAATGCTGAACAGCTTCTAAAAGCCTATGAAAAAGGGGTAGAGCAGTCCTATCATGCAGTTGTAAATCCTGTAGAAGGAACTATTCTTACCGTTTTTAGGGAAGCAACGGAATATACAAAAAAGAATCTTAAAAGGGACAGCACTATTGAAGATTTTTACAAAACTCATATAGAAGGCGCAAAGCTTATCCTTCCAAAAACAAAGGAAATCCTGGATGTTCTTAAAGATGCTGATGTAATAGACAGTGGTGGAGCAGGTTATCTTTGCATTGCAGAAGGAATGTATCAGGCCTTGCTTGATAAAGAGTATTCCAGCAATAAGACCGCAGAAATCGATTTTGATTCAATTTCTAAAGAGGAAGAGAATGCTCCAGCTCAAAATACTTCCATTGATATTTCTGCTTTTACAAGAGACAGCGTACTTGAGTTTGGTTATTGCACGGAATGCCTTTTGCGCCTTCAGACTTCAAAAGTAAAAGATGTAGATAATTTTGATATAAATATAATTCTGAACTTTTTGAACTCTATTGGTGGAGAATCAGTAGTTGCTTTCAAAGAAGATGATATTGTAAAACTGCATGTTCATACAGAAAATCCGGGACTTGTGCTTACAGAATTACGCAAATACGGCGAGTTCCTTACAATAAAAGTAGAAAACATGGCCCTACAGCACGAGCAGAAAATCAAGATGGACGGAGCTGAACAGGACATTTCCGGGGCTGCATCAACTTCTGCTGCAAAAAAAGCACGTCTTCCTATGGCTGTAGTTGCAGTTGCAAACGGAGACGGGCTTAAAAAAGCTTTTACTGATTTCGGTTGTGATTATATCATTGATGGTGGTCAGACTGGAAATCCTGCCGCTTCTGCTTTTGTAGAAGCCTTTGATGCAGTAAATGCTGACAATATCATTGTTCTTCCGAATAATTCAAACATCGTACTTACTGCAAAACAGGCTGCCGAAATGTACAAGGATTCAAAAATCTATGTAGTTCCGACAAAATCCATTCAGCAGGGCTACAGTGCTCTTGCTATGATAAATCCTGCCTTTGAAGATATTGATTCAATGGTTTCTGATGTTGAGGATTATATTGGTGATGTTATAAGCGGAAATGTTGCCCTGGCTGTACGAGATGCAGAACTTTGTGGAAAATCAATAAAAGAGGGGGATTATCTTGGAATGTTTGGTGATGACATCGTAAGCCTTTCTACAGATAAAATCCAGGCTTTGGAAGCTATGCTAAAATCACTTGACGAAAAAACAATAAAGGACAAAGAACTGCTCACATTATTCTGCGGCCAAGATGTAAGTAAAGAGGAAGCCCAAAAGGCTCTTGAAATGATTGAAAGTCATTTTCCTGATTTAGAAGTTACAAATTACCAGGGAAATCAAAAGGTTTACAGTTTTTTGGTGGGAATTGAGTAAGAGAAATCAAAACCGGAACTTTTTATCCTTTATTTTATTTTTTTTCAAATATTTTTTTTCTGTTTATTTTTAATTTTTAATGGTAAAATAGAATA
>JAILQA010000411.1 GCA_024699205.1 Treponema sp.
TAAATCTATCTTCAGTAAGAATGATTTATACAGGTATGAGGAAAATACGCTTTTGATTTTTTTAAGTAATGACCATGAAGAAAGAAATAACGAAATCATTCAGATACAAAAAAGATTTAATTCCCCTTTTAAATGCGGACAAACAGAACTAACACTTTCGTATACTTTCCATGTTTATGATATTCCTCATGATACAGGCAAACTGGATGACTTACAGAGATGTTTTGATAAAATACTATCAAGCGCCATTGCTCTTAAAAGTAATGATGAAAAGAATATACAGTCCATTATTGGAAATCAACTGAAAGAAACAGAAATCATCGATATTCTGGATAAAGCGATATCAGAAAACGGTTTTGAACTATATTTCCAACCAATTTACAATATATCTAAGCATAAGTTTACTGCAGCAGAAGCTTTAGTCCGCTTAAAAAAGACAAGTTATACTTCTGTAGATTTGGAACCGGATGTTTTTATTCCTTTTGCAGAAAAATACGGCATGATTACTCAAATCGGCAGAATTATTTTTAATCAGTTCTGCAACTTTCTTATAAAAAATAAACCATGGAATTACGGAATAGAGTACATAAACGTTAATCTCTCACCTATTCAATCCATACAACCTCAGTTTATGCAGGAATATTTACAAATTATGCAGAACTATAAGATTTCGCCTCAGTATGTAAACTTTGAAATTATAAACAGCTCTTCTCCTCTTCAAAATCAGGCGATTCTTGAGAATATGAAAAATCTGAGAAAGTATAATATAAATTTTTTCCTTGATTCTTACGGAAAAAATTCTAAAAACATTATCAGTATTACTCAGTTTCCTTTTTATGCGGTAAAAATCGACAAACAGATGGTGTGGACCCTTAATTCAGATGAAAAATCAAAAATTATTTTAAGGGAAACCATTTCAATGATTAAGGATTTAGGCATGGACGTTGTTGCAGAAGGAATTGAATCCCACGCCCAGGCAATTGAGCTTATAAAAATGGGCTGTAACTTTTTGCAGGGCTTTTATTATTCTGAACCACTACCAATGCTGGAGTTCATGCAATTTATACGATAAAAAGTTGATTCAAGGCTAATTAAAATAGCAGATTTCATAAGTTCCGCTTTCAGAAAAACCAATATGGGTATACAAAAGATGTGCAGGATTATTTTTCTCCTTTACATAAAGGCAGACTTTGCGGTTGGTTTTTAAAATCCTCTGACAAACTGCTCTCACAAGGTTCCAGGCATAATAATTTCTTCGATAAAGAGGATGTGTATAAACTCCGCCAATCTGCACCCAGTTTATACCAATTGCATTTGTATTTGCCTTTGCTACAACTTCTTCATCAGAAAAAAGGGCAAAACAGAGCTGTTCTTTAAGGATTTTTTTAAGGGAAATTGCACATTCGGCATCTGAGACTTGCTTGCCGGCAGGAGCAACCTCCTTGATTATGTATTTTTTCTGCAAGTCAAAAAGACTGTCATAATCCTGAGTATAGCAGCGGCGGATTTCATCATCACAACTAAGGGGCTCTGGCGGTTCAAAAGGCTGATTATAAAGAGTCATTAATTTGTAAGTATTTGTATAATAAGGTTCCAGCTGGAGATTTTTAAAAATCTTCAAAAACAATTCTGTAGCGTTTTTTTCCCCGCTTATACAATGCACATTACTTCCTTCAAAATAATTTGAAATCAAAGCTTCAAAATCTGAGAGTTCAAACTCAGAAGGATTAAAATCTGGCGGACAATTTATTCCCCTATCTTTTTTTATTGCAAAAGGAAGACAAGGCAGCAATATTTTATCAAAATAAAAAAGGCCAAGAATATCATCCACATTTTCCAAAGAATCATTCTTTACAATGACTTCTATTTTTTCTGTTTTTTTACGGATAATTGCAGCAAGCTGGACACAGTAATACTCATAGGGAGCAAGAAAGGCTTCAACCAGGGAAAAATCATTTTCTGTTGCTGTAATAATCTGCATAAATTAATTTTATCATAATTTTATAAAAAATACGAATCACTTATATCCCTGTCATAATCGCAACCCCTGTAACCGTAATTAAGACCAGGTTGATTTTCTTCATTTTTTTTGTTGACAAAACTGTATTATTGTACTATTGTATTATTATCTTAATACAATAAACAAAAAAAACAAACAACAAAAGGAGGATGAATGGAATATCAGTTTACAAATGATAAACCTATTTATCTCCAGCTGATGGAAATGTTCATAATCGACATTGTTTCGGGGGAACTTCAAAAAGGCGAAAGACTTGAATCTGTAAGAGATCTGGCAATTAAAGCAAAAGTTAATCCCAACACAATGCAAAAAGCACTTTCAGAGTTGGAAAGAATAGGTCTTGTCAGGACAGAAAGAACTTCGGGTCGATACATTACCGAAGATGAAGATTTAATAAATGCTAAGAAAAATGAACTGGTCAAAGCAGAAATTGATAAGTTTCTTATAAAAATGAAATCTATGGGCTTTGACAAAAGTGAAATCATAAAAATTATGGATGGAGGCCAAGAATAATGGAAAACGTTTTGGAATGTTCTAATTTGACAAAAAAATATATCACCAAAACTGCATTGGACGATTTAAACTTTAGTCTGCCTAAGGGAGCAATTATCGGACTTTTGGGACCAAACGGCAGTGGAAAAACTACTTTATTAAAACTGGCAGCTGGTTTATTGAAACCGTCTTCCGGTGAAATAAAAGTATGCGGATTAAGACCAAGCGCAATTTCTAAAGATTACGTTGCTTATCAGCCGGATAAGGTTTATCTGAACGACTGGATGAATGTAAATAATCTTATGGATATGATGTGCGATTTTTACAGCAATTTTAATCGTGATAAAGCACTGGATATGCTGGCTGACCTAAACATAAACCCTAAGGACAAGCTTAAAACCATGTCAAAAGGAACTAAGGAAAAAGTGCAGCTTATCATTACAATGAGCCGCGAAGTTCCCCTCTACCTTTTGGATGAACCGATTGGCGGTGTTGACCCAGCAGCACGCGATTATATCCTCAACACAATCATTTCAAACTACAAGGAAGATTCAACAGTTGTTCTTTCCACTCATCTTATTTCTGATATTGAATCAGTTTTGAATCACATAATCTTCTTAAAAGAAGGAAAAATTGTTCGTCAGGGTGATGTTGACGATATCCGCGAATCAACAGGAAAATCTATTGATGCACTTTTCAGGGAGGAATTCAGATGTTAAACGAAGAAATTATTGAAAACACAGAAAATTTTAAACGAAATCCTTTTGAAAGAATCGGCAAAGTTTTTAAGTATGAATTTATCCATGCTTCCAAAACTTTGATTCCTTTATATGCTGTTCTCCTGCTTTTAGGGCTGCTGATTGGACTGCTCTCTAATCCGCTGTCTCAATACACAAATAATATTTTTGACGAAGAAAACAGCTTCCACTACGAGTTTAATTACGACAGCAGGACTGCAACTCCCGAACAAAATCTGGCAGTAAAAAAATCTGTAATTCTTGTTGGACTTACAATTGCTTTTACAATCTTTGCAACGGCTATCTTTATCATCACAATCGTTGTACTTGCAAGAAGATTCAAAAAATCTATGCTGGAAGATGAAGCCTACCTTAATCTCACTCTGCCGGTTACCATTGGTGAACACCTGTGGGGAAGATTTTTATCAGATTTGGCCTGGATTTTTATCTGTTTTCTGGTATTTACAGCAAGCTTCTCCTTATGTCTGATAAGAAACCATTCCTTGCCTTGGATAACAGATGGATTGAGCAAATTAAATTACATGATTAAAGAAAACAATTATTCACCGGTGCTCTTTTATTTCCAGATGGCCTTGAGTTACCTGGTTAACAGCTCGCTAATAATTTTGTTCGTGTTCAGCATAAACAGCATTGCTCACATAAATCCAAAGCATAAGACTCTGACAAAAATTATTTCGGCAGTTGTCCTGATTATAATTGCCTCAAAAGCAGACCAGTTAGTCTTCCGTTTTGCAGGTGAAGATTTAGGATTTATCAAAACTATGTGGATTTCTACAGCCGTAAACTTTGTACTCTGTACCGGCTGCTTTGGAATAACACATTTTATTTTTACAAAGAATCTTAATCTGGAATAAAACAAAAAAAAGGGGCAGTCCAAAAAACTGTCCCTTCTCTTTTATAATTCTTATTGTTTACCCTTCCAGCAAACTTTTAACCCTTGTTAATAACTTTTCTGCAGAAACCGGCTTTAATAAATACCCATCTGGTTTAAGCGGAATTACCTTTGAAACGTGTTCCTTATCAACAACCCCTGTCAGGAAAATAACAGGAATATCAGCAGTTGCAGGTTCCTCTCGCAAAACACGAAGGAAGTGATAACCATCAAAATCAGGCATATCATAATCAAGGACAATTAAATCCGGCTTTCCCTGAGCAATAACCTCCAGAGCCTGATTCGCTGACATTGTTACCTTTACATTATATTTAGCATCCAGAATATTTTTTGAAATACGGTTTTGAAGGGCACTGTCATCAACAAGAAGAATTGTCTGCTTGTTGCTTGATTCAAAACCAGATTTTTTAGCATTCAAAGTTTCTGCATAGCTGATTTTCATAATACGGCAGCAGGCCCTTACAACAGTGTTATCAATAATAGAAAGATTAAGCTGTGTAAACTGCTCCTGATGCAAAAATGAACTATAAGACAGGCACATCGCCTGATTACCAACAAGAATTACAGGTATTTTTGAAAAAGATTCTGCCAAAAGTCGACAAACATCACGGCATTCAAGGTGTACTCCCTCCAGGTTAATCATAACTAAGTCTGGAATTGAAATACGAAGCAAACCGTCAATAAGACCTGCATCTCCGAAATCTGTTGTAACTTCAAAGAACTCACCTAAAACAGCACCCAACTCCTGAGTTGATGTATTTTCTTTTCCGATAAGTAAAATATTCTTCAAAATTATGCTCCCTTTATTTGTTTCTCCAGGACATTTTTTATCCCATTAATATGTTTTATTCCTTCTTTTTCGTCAAGACCACTTACGCTGATTTTCAATTTATCTATTAATTCCTTGATTTCATCAGGATAAGAATAATTATCAAGACTAAGAATTATTGAATCCATTTTATCAATATCTAATTTATGAAATGCTTTCTCTAACTGAGACAGATAAGCCTTCAAAATATTGCACTCAATTAATGCTTTTGTTTCATCTTTTACAAAAATTTCCTGTAATCTTGCCTGCATTTTGTATAGTTCATTCGTCAGCAAAGGTGTCAGCAGCTTAATTTTGTTAATATCTTCAGCTCTTGCCGCATCTTCTGCCACTTTAGAAAGACCTGCAATCTGTGCCATTCCCACCAAAGCAGAAGAACTTTTCATTGTATGTACTGCAATCTGATAACTCTTGATTGTCGAACCAATTTCAGCCTGCTCGTTATCCAAATCTTGAACCAGCTGTTCAATGTATTCTGTATTTTGTGCAAGGGTAATATAAAAGTTCTGCAATACATCAACAAAAACATCTGCACTATAAAAGTGACTCATAGCATAAGCGCTATCCATTCCTTCAATTTCAGGAATATTAATTTCTACCTTTGCCTGTCTTCGCTTTCTAACCGGTGCATCTTTTATAAAGACTTTAGGAAGAAGAGTTGAAATAACTTCCTCAATTTTCTTTTGATCAATTGGTTTTGGAATATAACCTTCAAAGCCTTCCTTTTGATAAACATCCTCTATCCCTGCTACAGCATTTGCAGTTAAAGCAACAACAGGCGTATTCTGACATAGATTTTCTTCATTTTTTATGTGATGAAGAGTTTCAATTCCGTCCATTCCCGGCATCATATGATCCAGGAAAATCAAATCATAATGATTATTTTTTACCAGCTCCAGACATTCTGCACCACTTGTCGCTGTCGTAATCTGAATCTCTGTTTCTTTTAATAGATTTTTAACAACATAAAGATTAATATCCGTATCATCAACAATAAGAATATGTGCATCTGGCGCAATAAAACTAACCTGATAATCGTACTCGCGGACTGCCTCAGAAATATGATTATTTATATTGCCAATTGCTTCGTGGTTTTTATACCGCTGCTTTAAATCAAAAGAAAAAGTTGAGCCCTGTCCATAAACGCTCTTTACCTTCAAAGACGAATCCATCAAACCTAGCAGCTGTTGAACAATACTGATTCCAAGTCCAGAACCTTCAATTCCTTTGTTTTGGGTATCTTCAATGCGTTCAAACACACCAAAAAGCTTATCAAGATTTTCTTTTTTAATGCCAACGCCAGTATCTTTAACTTCTACATGAAGCATTACCGTTTCTTTGCGGATATTTCCACCAACAATAAACTCAACCTGGCCTGTTTGCGTGTATTTTACGGCATTTGTAAGAAGATTCAGGATTATCTGTTTTACACGAGCTTCATCACCATAAAGATAAAGAGGGAGCTTTTCATCAACCTTAAGAATAAAATTAAGTCCCTTTGATTCGGCACGGATTTTAATCATACTAGTAATTGACTCAATTAAATCAGCAAGCGAATATTCTTCGATGAGCAGAGTCATTTTACCGGATTCAATTTTTGCCAGATCAAGAATATCATTTATAGCTTCCAGAAGAGACTTGCTTGCATTTTTTATTTTTCCTGCATATTCAACTATCTGCTGGTCGGTACTTTCGCGCAAAATCATATCATTCAAGCCCATAACCGTATTTATTGGCGTTCTGATTTCGTGTGACATTTTGGTAAGAAAGTTTGTTTTTGCCTTATTCGCCGAAATTGCTTCCTGTTTAGCTTTTTGTTCTGCCTTCTGAGATTTTTTCAAATCTTCCAGAACCTTTTGCAAAGACTGATAATCCGTAGTTTCCAAAGTAAACATCATAAGCAGCAGCGAAACGGAAATTGTAAAATCAGTAAGAAGAAGTGTTGGATTAAAAACCTGAATAAATGCCCCTACTACATTAAGCACTACAAAAGCAATGTGAAGGACAAGAATCCTGCGTCGCTTGTACTTTTTACGGTTGATTGACAAAATGACGGTTGCCTGGATAATAAACAAAAAGCAGATTATATAATTAAGAATAAAAAGCGGGCCATGAACGTATTCTCCGTCAACAAAGGAATACACAACTCCGGTAATTGGATTGATGACTGTCAGAACAATAAATAAAACAACATATATTGTATTTAAATACGTGCTAAACTTTGCCTTCCAGTCAATACATTCATATATATATGCTGCACTTAAATAAGAAATAGAGACTGTGCTTGTGTGATATAAAGTATGTAAAAAATAATTTAATCCAAGAGGAATATTCGAAGCATG
The DNA here is from genome assembly GCA_024699205.1 of Treponema sp. Lineage (GTDB taxonomy): Bacteria > Spirochaetota > Spirochaetia > Treponematales > Treponemataceae > Treponema_D. The sequence continues at coordinate 7,334 of JAILQA010000411.1, forward strand.
AGTTATAGTTTTGCCTGTAATTATATCTAAAACCGTAGAAAGAAGAGCAAGCCATGACAATATGGTATACAGTTTATTTGCCTGAGTTGTCGTCTGATAAAAAAGACTATGAACAGAAATAACACTTATAATAATAATTACGCTTGCAATTGCAAAATTGTAGTTATATACCATTTATATATTTTACAACATAATGCAAAATAAAACACAAAAAACTCTTATTTTTCGTAAAAAAAGCGCTTTTTTTTCATTTGTCTTCTATAATATTGACAATAATGCGATTAGATTATAACTTTAAATATAGGATATTTTATTTATGTACATCAGTAACAACCAGTATCAGAAAAACACAAATATTTCTTCCGTTTTTGAAAGCGTCTGGCGTAGTAAAAATATTTCACGTATCGCAATTTCCAAAAAATTAGATTTATACCGCTCTACAATAACTAATATAATTTCTTCATTAATAGAAAAAGGACTTGTAAAAGAAGGAACCAGCGGAAACTCTACCAGTCGCGGTGGCCGAAAACCAATTTTTCTTTCAATAAACAAAGATTTTGCCTGTGTGATTGGAATTGAATTACAGTATGAAAAATATTCTGTTCTTGTACTTTCAATTGATGGCTCAATTCTTTATAAAACCAGTGCAGACACACCAGCTATAGACCAGCCACAAACAAGTCCTGAAAAAAACTTTATTTATGCAATGGATTCTATTATTGCCAGTTTGATTGAGCCGGTAGAAAAGCTTAATATCCCTGTTATTGGTATGTGCATAAGTATTCCGGGAATTGTGGATGTAGATAAGGGGATTATCAAAACCTCTGAAGTTTTTGGTCTTCATAATTTTAATTTTGCAGAAACCTTTTATGACCGCTACGGAATCCCCTGTATTCCCGAAAATGATGCCCGCTGTCTTTCCTGGAAGCAGTTTGCAAATAATGAAAAAGAAGATTTTATCTGTGTTTTGACCAAAAATATGGAAGGTAAAAAAGCCTTTCTCAATGAAAATCAAAAAGGAATAGGTGTTGGTATTTCAATAGCTATAAAGGGAAATATCATACATGGTAATAATTTTTCTGCCGGTGAATATATTTCAACCTCATGGAAGGGACAATCTTCCGTTCAGACAGGTTTGCCAGATTCAGTAATTGATTCTCTTCTGAAAAATGATGAAGCATATTCTTTATGGATTGCAGATTTATTCAAAACTCTTACAGTTTTTATTCCTCTCCTGGGACCATCAAAAATCTTGTTTTATGGACAGGAAGACAGCAAAAAAGATTTTATTCTTGCTACGATTGCAAACAAAGTTCCTCAGTTCAATAAAGCACTAGAAAAGTTTAACGTTACTTTAGAGATTTGCAAAAATAATGAATATGAAATTGCAGAAGGAGCAGCATTTAAATATCTGCATCAGATGTTTGTAATTATGGAAACTGATAATCAGTCCTGGATAAAATGCTTTGACTGGGATGCAGCCTTTGAATTACAGGAAAAAGGACTTAAGCATCTCCAGTTACACAAAGCAAATTATTAAAAAAAAGAAAGGTTATAAAACACCAACATCAGTAAGGGTGAAATCTACCCAGATGATTCCAACATCTTGATTTTCTGTATCCAAGCCGTCAAGAATAAGGTTACCAAGGGATTTTGTTTGTGGTTTAGAAAGAGTACCCCACAAATCTTTATCGTCTTCATATCCTATCTGGAAGAAAACTGGATTAGGCGCATAAAGTGAAGCCCAATACTGGAAATCACCTTTCAAATCGTCTAAAGAACCAAACTGCTGGCTGTCATTTACAAAAATCATATCTGACGGAAATGTTTTTGGAAGCCATTTAGAATCCCAGTGCTTTACAAAAACAGAATAATCAGACTTTACAGATTTTACCTTTTCATCAATTTTCTTTGCCAGAGAATCAGAAAGTTTTGTTCCATAACCATTATTATTTTTTTCTAAAGAATTTGGATTATGCCATTCAACATCAATACCAAAGCCTTTTACACATGGATGATTTTTATAATGATTCATTACAATCTGAGCAAGTGCTTCCAAATCAGCTCTACCAGATTCAACCTGAAGCCAGACATCATAGCCTGCTCTGTCAAATGCTGTAAGATATGCTTCGTTTTCATCTTCATCAGCAAATCTTATTCCACTAAGGTTGCTTTCTGATAAACCAGCAAGGTCTGAAGAAGATTGAGGAAAAGTCAATCTGCAGCCCCAGCTCTTTTCATTAACATATCCAACAATCCAAATTAAGGCTCCTTTGCTTCCTTTGTAATAGGATGTCATTTTATTTACATAAGAAGTCCATCCGCTTGGAGAAGGAAAAGGATCAATTCCATATTGAGAGCTTCTGCATCCTGCCCATTTTGCATCACCTTTTACATGTGAACTGCCATCACTTGCACATGAATAGCAGGAAATACCAGTAGTCATAAGAAAAAGAACTCCTGAAATTATTAATATCTTTCTGCGTAATCGTATACTATTTTTGTTTTTTATTCTTCCCATTTACTTACCTGTTTAATTATTTTAATTTGTTAATCATCTTTTTAAGTGTAAAATCAACCCAAATGATTCCGCAGTGCTGCTCTTCTGAACAACCTTCTGCCAAAACTGAGCCAATTTCCTGAACTGGATTTGCATACTGAGACCAGATTTTATAATCAGATTCATAACCAATCTGATAAACTACAGTATTTGGTGAATAATGCTCTGCCCATTCTTTGAATGAAGAAGTCATTGCTTTTAAAGAACCGTGTCCCTGGCTGTCGTTTACAAAAATAATGTCTGAGCGATATGTAGGTGGAAGCCATTCAGAATCCCAATGCTTTACAAAATAATTGAATCTTGGGTCGACTTTTTTAATAGCCTTATCAATCTTTTTTGCTACATCATCAGTAAGAGGTGTTCCATATCCGTCTGTTCCGCCAGAATGGTACCATTCAACATCGACTCCAAAGCCCTGTACACTAGGATGATTTTTATAATGTTTCATTGTCTGATAAGCAAGAGAAACTAAATCTGCATCACCTGGCTCTACCTGCAGCCAAACTTTATAGCCTTTTTCATCACAAACCTTTAAGAAGTCTTCGTTTTCGTCAACAGGGAAATCGTTTACATATTCAATTGGTTTTTCAAGAGGAAAGTTTACCATGCAGTTTTTCTGAATACCATTACCTTCAACATGTCCTACAATCCATACAAATGCTGGAGCACTACCAGGGAAACTTTCGCTTACTTTTTCTGCATAAGAAGACCATTCTTTTACACTTGGGAATGGTTTAATTCCATAATTTGATGCTCGTACGCCTGCAAAAGAAACAGGTGCAGTCTTTGGCTGCTTTGGTGTGCTTTTTTTGCAGGAAAGGTTTAAAAGAATACAAGTCATACTTAATGCTGTTAGAATAATTTTAGTTTTTTTCATTTTTTTCTCCTAATTCGCAGTTCAGCTGCACAAGTGAATTATATAATTTTGGATTATCTTCTATATCAGTCCACTGAAAATATACAAGATTTTTTTTGTTATCTTCGCGATTCAAACAGAGTCTGGCAGTTTCTGTTATTTCTTCAACAGTCAAAGTGTCCTGTCTGTAATATTCTTTTGCCTGAATTGACGGAATAAATGGAACTTTGCCATCAACTTCTTTTTCCAGCAATTCCAGCGTCTGGGGAACATAAGCAGGCTTTTGATGAAGCATGTGATGATAAAGCATTGGCGTAAAGAAATTAACATGGGACTTTAACATTTTTAAGTTTTGCCCAAGGATTTCCTGACGTGCATTTCCAAAAGTATCTTTTGTCCATGGAACAAGGTGTAATCCTATAAGCTTTGAGCTGCATTTGTTTTTAATGATTTTTTCGCTTTTCTCTACTACCGAGCTAACTACTGAACATCGCCACTCTTCTACAGATGGGAATTTTTTTTGCGCTTTTTGACATTTATTGCAGTAACAGGTCTGAACCAAATCCGGATGATCCTGCTGAGGATTCATCATTTCCCAAAACTGGAAGAAGCGGATAAAATCCAGACTTAAACTGTTTACAGGCAGACATGCGTCTTTTTTAATCCGCCTGTAAAAAGCAGACATCATTTTTCTATTTGAAGGACAGATAAATCTTACCCAGCTGTCTACTGCCTGAGTTCCGTCCTTTTTTATTGCAAGGTATTTTTTGTTAATATTATTTTCTGCCAGAAAAACTGGTTCAATAAGATTAACAAAAAACTTTTCTTTCTGGAGCCTTTCCAGAAAATCTGTATCATGTTTGCATGACTGCCCAATAAACAAGGTATCAAATCCGAGTTGATGCCACTTTTCTATTGTTTCATCCAGATTCTCTGGAACTACATAAAGTTTGACTCCATACATAAAATCATCCTTATTACTTTCTTAAT
>JAILQA010000431.1 GCA_024699205.1 Treponema sp.
TTTACTTTTTCGCCGACATCAGAGAAAAGGTTTATTACACCGTCAGATTTTACTGACTGTTTAAGAAGCTCATTTATGCGCTCGTTGATTTCTTTAAGAGAGAACTTCTTTCCTGTTGGATTATACAAAAGGCGCATTACAAGAACGCGGACAGACTCAAAGAAAGCAGCTTCTAGTCTCATGTGCTCTTTTACCATAGAAGAACACAAAGAAAGAGCCTGCTTGAGCATAAGAGCTTCTTTGATGAATGACTGCTTCTGCACATCTTTATCTGGTGCAACAATAAAGTTTACAGCACCGCTGATTGTCATACCACGCTGTAAGTCAGAGCCTTCGTAAAACGGCGTATAATCATAACCAAAGAAAAGGTCACGGCAGATTTCGAGCTTTTCCTGAAATTTAGGATATGCCCGCTTTGCTACATCCATTTCGCCGTAATTCTGACGGTCGCGGACAGTGTAGTCGTTCATTGCCTGTTTAAGTGCGCTTGCAATTCCAATGTAATCAACTACAAGGCCGCCTTCTTTGTCTTTGAATACGCGGTTTACACGGGCAATTGCCTGCATAAGATTGTAGCTTTCCATCGGCTTGTAAACATACATTGTTGCTAGGCTTGGAACATCAAAACCAGTAAGCCACATATCAACAACGATTGCAATTTTAAGAGGGCTATTATTGTCCTTAAATCTTGTTGCAAGTTCCTGCTTGCGGTGTTTGTTGCCAATGATTGCACGCCATTCTTCCGGATCCTTGTTGCTTTCGGTCATTACAACGGCAATGCGGGCGTCATCACCTGGAACAGTTACGGTGGTTGTATTGGCAACGGAGTTTCCCGCGCCGCCTGTCGAAACCACCTTTGATGTTCCCGCCCAGCTCGGCCTCAATTCCAGAATACGATTAAAAATCTTCATTGTAATAGAACGGTTATAGGCAACAATCATTGCCTTTCCAGTGTACAGATACTGGCGTTCGTTTTCGTAGTGATTCAAAATATCATCAACAAGAGAGTTGATAGTTTCTTCATGGCCGAGAATTTCTTTCATCTTGCCAAGTTCGTGCTTACTCTTTTCGATTACTTCTTCATCAGCATTATTGGCAAGAGCGCTGTATTCTGCATCAATCTGTGCGAGAACTTTATCATCAAGTTTAAGTTTGATAACACGGCTTTCGTAATAAACAGGTCGGGTTGCGCCATCTTCAACAGCCTGTGTCATATCATAAACATCTATATAGTCACCGAAAACTTCGATTGTGCTGCGGTCTTCACGGGAAATTGGTGTACCTGTAAAGCCTATGTAGCTTGCATTAGGAAGACTGTCACGAATTATGCGGGCGGTTCCGATTGTGCGGTGAGCTATAAGATTACCCTGTTCGTCGCGGCTGGTTTTGATTTTCTCTGTAAGCCCATACTGGCCGCGGTGTGCTTCATCAGCCATTACAATGATATTTTTTCGGTCGCTGAGCGGCTCATCACTTTCCTCAAATTTCTGCATCGTAGTAAAAATGATGCCGTTGGCTTTTCGTCCTTCAAGAAGCTGTTTCAAATGCTCACGGCTTTCTGCTTGAACAGGTTCCTGACGCAAGAAATCTTTACAATTACAGAACTGAGTATAAAGCTGATTATCCAGATCATTGCGGTCTGTAATAACAACGATTGTCGGTGAATCAATTGCCTGCTGCAAAAGATGAGCATAGAAAACCATAGAAAGCGATTTTCCGGAGCCCTGAGTGTGCCAGAAGACACCGATTTTTCCGTCGCCGCTTACCGCAAGCTTTGTTCGTTCCACAGCCTTACGAACCGCAAAATATTGATGATAGCCCGCAAGAATCTTATAAGAATTAATTCCGTCATTATTAAAGCAAATAAAGTTTTTGATAATATCCAGCAGGCGGTCTTTCTGGAAAATGCCTTCAAAGAAAGTTGTAAAATCCGCAAAGGACTTGGATTCCATGTTGCCGTCTTTTGTCTTCCATTCCATAAAGCGGTCTTCACCACTTGTTATGGTTCCCGCCTTACTTGTAAGCTGGTCGCTCATTACGCAGATACAGTTATAAATAAACATGGAAGGAATTTCCTGCATGTAATTGCGAATCTGAGTATAAGCTTCACTTGCGTCAGTCTGTTCACGGCTTGGAGATTTTAATTCAAAAAGACAGACAGGAAGTCCGTTTAAGAAAAGAAGAATATCCGGACGTTTATTTGAGTTTTCTATAAATGTCCATTGGTTTGCAACAATGTAAGAGTTTTTATCGTCAGGCTTTCCGGCATTTTCAAAGTCTGCAATGTAGATGATGTCAGATTTGGTTTCGCCATTAAGATGATAACTTACCTCAATACCATTCTGAAGGTAGTCCATAAAAAGGGCATTTTTCTTTTTAAGTTCAGCGTTTTCAAAATTTCGGAGTTTAAGAAGAGCCTCGTCAATTGCGCCAGATGCAGCCTTTGGATTAAGCCGCCTGATAGAATCTTCAAGAACAGAATCATAAAGCGGAGAATACCAGTCGCGGTCAATGTCCGGTCCATAAACATGCTCCCATCCCATATTCTGGAACAGTTCAATCAAGGCATTTTCATAGGCTTCTTCATTGTAATCGGACATAAACAATTCCTCGCAAATAGTTATATTATTTTATCACGATTTATGGGAATTTGCATTTATTAATAGTAAAACTCGTTTCAACAAGATGACTTGTACGGTTGAAACGAACTAAAATGCATTTTTAATGATTTGGTTCGATACAACCGTAAAGATTTATGATTCTTTAGATTTTTTTTCGATACATCGAAAAGGATTATGAAATTTTAGGAGTTTTTCGGTATGGCGAAAAGTTCATTACACTAATTATGAACTTCTCCACTTCAAAATCCGCTTTTCGCATTCACCTTTAGGTAACCGCATATTAATTTGCAACAATTCTTCCAGTAAATCAGCGGATTCAGAGGGTTCTAGAATTCCATATTCAACAAGATTATCAAAAATATATAGAATTCCAGAAACCTTAACATTGTCAGCCTCAGCAGATTTTCGAAGTTTTCCATCACCGGTTAAAAGTCTGCCACCTGTCTTCTTTGCATAGTACCAAACAGAACAGTCTGTAAGAGAAGCATTGTTGTCGTTATTTTCAAATACTTCATTGATATTCATTAATTCTTCAAAATCAAATGAAGCAACTTCAAATTGTCCAGTTTTAGTAAATCTATCTAAAGCCTTAATCTGTTGAGGTTGAATAATTTCACTTATGACAAAATCTGTAGTAGAAAAATCACAGGGCAAAGAGAAAAAAGCTTCCAGTAAATCTACAGAAATCAAATCAAGAAGAATATTTGTATCGCTGATAACAAGTTTTTCCTTTATCATACAAGAGCGAGATCTCCACGAACCTGCTCAAGTGACTGATGAAGGAGAGAAGCGGCCTTTGAAGTAGTAATCAGTTCATTGCTTAATGCATTATAAACCAGACGGACAAAGCGGTTTGATTCTTCGGGCGGATAAAGGGAAGTTTCCATGCGCTTTTTGAATTCCGGAATTCTGTTCTTTTGAATACAGTAAGTTTTATGTCGCTGTTCAGAAATGATTCCGCTTTCTTTTGCCTTATACATCAAGGCATCGCAGGAAATACCGTATTGCATCTGGATGGCACGGAGCTCCTGATAAGAAATATCATGCCGGCTGCTGCCAAACATATTCTTAAAAACGGATTCCAGAATAAGCATTTCATTTGAAAAAAGACTGCACAGATTTTCTTCATTTTTTTCTTCTACACTTTCATCAAATGGAAGAATAATATGCCCCAATTCGTGAAGGGCAGTAAATCGTTTTCTTTCAGATGGGAAATTCTTATTCAAAACAATTACAGGATATTTATCATTGACCATAGAACTTAAGCCATCGAAAGAATCTGGAGCATCAATTTCCATTACTTTAATCCCATGTTCTTCCAGTAAATCAATAACGTTTACTATTCCGTCATTACCAATCTTCCATAATTCGCGTAAATCAAAAGCCGCTTTTTTTACCTGAACAGAAGTTGAAATTTTGTCCTTAAAAGGTGAATTAAAAATTACCGCAGCATTGCAGATTTCTTCGATAGTAATATAACGTTCAACAAGGTCAGAAATATTTTCCTTAATGCTCTTTTCCTGCTTAGCACCAAGCTTACTTTTAATCTTGCGGAATTTTACAGAATCAATACGAACAGTAAAAGGCTTAAAAAAATAATCTACCGGTTGTTCCAGTGCTTTAGAAAGAGAAATAATGACTGAACTGTTAGGGCTAAGCTGGCATTTTTCGTATTTAGAAATGGCCATCTTAGAAAGACTGTTTCCCATAGCAGAAACCAGTTCATCCATAGAATAACCTTTCATCACACGAGCATTCTTGAGCCGCTGTGCAAAAATTTCATTCTGAGTCATAGAGATCTCCTTGTTTACAAATATAGTATTAAAAAGGTAATTTGTAAACTAAGAGAACGCATTATTTTACTTTTAAGCCGGAAAGTAAAATAAGAAGGATTGTTATTTTACTTTTAAAGGAAAAAATAAAAATAAAGATTGGTTGGGAAAAAGCTTGAAATTCAGAAGAATTTTATCGAATTTATAATCTTTTTGCGTTGATTTTGCATAATTTGTGCAAAATGATTGCTACTTCTAGAGGCTCAAACGCCGTCCGCGATTCTTACTTTTTCCCCTCAATTCTCTTCAATTCTTTAAGAGTTTCGATATATGCCTTTTCAGCAGAAGAAAGAGTTTTTACCTGATACTTTCTATATTCACCTTCGGCTTTTTCCATGGCTTTTTTGTGGCTGATTTTTCCGGCGCCTTCCAGAACTTCTTCTCCAACAGACTTAATTGTACGGTCAAGCTGTTCAACATAATCGCTCATGTGCATAATATTGTGATTTTCAGCCTGATATTCTGCCATATCAAAAAATGCCGAAACAAGTGCGTTCAGTTTTTTAAGTTCCTTTTCTGAAAGATAATTCTTTGCAATCCGAACATCTTCCAAAGTAACATCCGCACCCTTAAAGGAAGTAAGCCCCATAAAATCCTTTTCACTGTCTGCCCGGTCGTAAATGATTTCAGCAGCAGTCTGGCGGTTTACAGCATAGTGCAGCTTATTCTGAACCATCTTAAAAAACGCAATCGACTCAGAAGACTTAGGATTATAATCCGCACTTGTTGCATACAAATCCAGAACCTGACGATACATAACTTTTTCCGAAGAACGAATATCGCGGATACGCGCCAAAAGCTCTTTCCAATAGTCACCGCCGCCAGCTTCCTTAAGCCGCTCGTCGTCCATCGTAAATCCTTTTCGAATATATTCATTCAGCCGCTTAGTCGCCCACTGACGGAATTGCGTTGCAATCTTGGATTTAATACGGTAGCCAAGGGAAATAATCATGTCGAGGTTGTAAAAATCCACTTCACGCTCAACCTGACGGCTTCCTTCGTTTTGAACTGTTCGGAATTTCCGAACAGTTGCCTCTTTTGAAAGTTCCTCTTCCTCAAAAATATGCTTTATGTGTTCGCTTACATTTGCCTTGCTTGAACCATACAAGTCCACAAGCTGAGCCTGCGTAAGCCAGACCGTCTCGCCTTCAAAACGAACATCAACAGAAATCTTTTCGTCAGCAGTCTTAAAAATCACGATTTCACTTTTATTATCTGTTGGCATTGTCGTACCTCCTCGTATTTATAAGAAGGAGGGGAAAGACTTCCCCTCGCTTCCAAGCCAAGTCGCTCCACGAATCGCCCCTGCAAGCAGTGCCGATTCTCTCCGCTTTATTGGCTTGTCCGCTACCCCTTCGCCTAGGGGAACGGCCCCTAAAACCCGGTAGATTGCAGGTGGACAAGACAGCTCAATAAACATCAAACTAGATTTGTATCAGTTTTTGAAATAAAGGTTCATTTTTAATGAAATCAGTTTCAACACTTACTCGAAAAACATCTTCAAGTTGATCTGTTGTAGTATGTTGAAAACGTTTCTTTTCCATTGATTTCAAGAACAATAATAATAAATCCATGAAATAATGACCATTTAAATAGTTTTTTGGATTACTAGATTTTAAAGCTTGCTCAATGGACAATAATTCTTTGGTAGATATGTTAATATCAATAGTTTTATCTTTTTTGAAGTTTTCAAGAGTTTTCTTAACAAAATCAACAAAATTGAATTCAAGAGAAGAAATATTCAAATATGAATCCATTTTTAATTTTGGAATTCCAAGTGCGTTTTTCTTTTCAAAAATAATAAGCAAGGTTGCCTTTGCAGCTGCAATACATAATTTTGTTATGATGTCATCAGTTATTTTATCACAATAAGTGTTATGAATTTTGTCTATGTTTAGTTTGCTAAGATAATATACTTCCAAACATCCATAATCAGTTAATATAAGATTTGAATCTATGCTTGATAAATCGCGGACATATTCTAAAATATCCCTATCAATAATACCATATACGTGAGAGTCTGATCTCTTTTTATGTATTTCAGATATAAGATAAATAATTTTATCTCTATTGTTATTTCTTTCTAAATTTGATGGAAAAGTAATTCCTAGAGAAGAAAAATCAACAGTATTAATCTCTGAAAAAGTAAGATTTGTTCCTAGTTTTTTTGCATGTGTTGAATAAAACTGGTAATCTTGCTTACCCTCAAGAAAAATTATATTTTTTGAGGGTTCTAATACTGTGTATAAATTTATTACTCTATCAATTGGTCTTGAGATAAAATCAGGCATTTTTTTCTACTCTGTTTTCTAGTCTGGCAACACTTTCGATATATGGATTTATTAGGTCAATCGAATGACTTGCAATAATTATTTGTACTTTGTTTTCTCCAATAAATGCATTGATTGCTTCTAGGAATTTCTCTTGCCATTTTATATTAAGTGATATTTCTGGTTCATCTATCATAACTATTAAAGAATCATCAGTACTGCTAATTACTTTACAAAACAGGAAAAGTATCTGTTTTTCACCAGAAGATAATTGTCCTGGAGACAATACTT
>JAILQA010000466.1 GCA_024699205.1 Treponema sp.
GATATGACCATCACCGGAATTTTAAAGTCTAACAGCTTCCTCAGCTCAATGCAGGCTTATGCAGATATTGAAGATGTAAACACAATTACAGAAATGCCTGAGGGCGGTTATTCAATGTTTTCAATTTATTTGCGCGACAACGACCAGCAGACAAAGGCTGCAAATATGATTGAGGCAAGAATCCGTGAAGATGAAAATGTAAATCCTGAAATCCATGTTACAAGCCGTGCTCTTGCTATGAAAACAAATCCTACAAACATTGGTAAGGGAATTGAAAAACAGATTGATGTTAAAAAGCCTGAAAATGAGTGGAAGGGTGTAAAGTATGGAGTTGAAACTTTGTATGACGAAATCCCTCAGATTAAAACAGTGCTTAATGTTGTGCATATTATTACAACCGTTATTCTGATTGTAATTCTGCTGATTGTTATGGTAGGCGTGTCTAACACATACCGAATGGTTTTGTACGAACGAATCCGCGAAATTGGAACTATGCGTTCTCTTGGCATGACTGGCAAAGATACCCGAAAAGTTTTCACTAACGAAGCTGTTATTCTCTGCATCATTGGTGCTCTTGCGGGGCTGATTTTTGCTGTAATTGTAATGACAATTGTGCATTTTATTCCTATAAATAATGATTCCCTTTCTTTCTTTCTGCAGAAGGGACATTTTACATTCAAGGTTTCATTTGTTTCTGTTGTATTGCAGTATTTAATTTTGATTGTCCTTACAACACTTGCTGTCCGCGGAAGTGCCAAACAGGCAGCCAGGATGAATCCGGCAGAAGCATTGAGAACGGTTAAATAATTAAGGAAGATTTGAATCACAGGTGGTTTTTATGAAAAAGATAATTGGTATTTTTACAGCAGCTGCACTTTTGGCTGGAGCTGCTTTTGCGCAGGTTTCTGCTGAGGATGCAGAAAAGGCTTATAAGATAATGGAATCAACAGACGATAATCTTGCTTATCACGGAGATTATTCGGCAACTGTTTCGCTTGTTGTAGAAAAGCCAGGCAAGCCAAAGGAAAACTTGCAGTACAAGATTTTTGAGCGAACCGACAAGGATTTGATGACAATTGTTCAGCTTTTCCCGGAGGCAGATAAGGGCGTTGGTTATTTACGAAACGGTGATAACATCTGGTCTTATGATCCAATCAGCCGAAAGTTTACACACACTTCTATAAAAGAAGCTCTTGGCGATTCAGACATTAAACTGGACGATGTTGAGCAGAACGAAAACCGTTGGCGTGAAAATTACGAGGTTGCCGCTTTTGAAGAAGGAACTCTTGGTAAGTATCCGGTAAATATTATCACTCTGGTAGCAAAAACAAAGGAACCATCTTACGCTAAAACAAAGTTTTATATTCGCCAGGATATTCCCCTTATTCTTAAGCAGGAGGATTTTTCTGGTTCAGACCGTCTTATGCGAACAATTCTTATTCCAAAGTATTCAAAGGTTCCCGCCGGTTATGTTTCAACTCAGGCAATTGTCCGCGACGAATTGAACAAGGGCGAACAAACTCAGCAGGTTATCTCCGATTTGACTTTTGATACTCTCCCAGATAAGATTTTTACTAAGGCATACTTAGAGGGGTTGAACTAGTAAATCTGGTATAAAAAATGCAAATATTCCCCCGAACTTTTTTGTATCGGGGGATTTTTTTATCTCAATTCAAACACAACCGAAACGTTAGCTGTTATGGAATCCTGACCGGCAGAAATTGTCGTGGAATTAGTCGCCATCATTTTTGCACTGTCTGCATATTCTCGTACAACAGGATAAGAGCCTGAGTTTTCCATAATCGAAATTACCTTGCCAAGCTTGCAGCCAGCTTCTTCTGCAAAGAGCTCTGCCTTTTCTTTTGCCTGCTGGAAAGCTAAACGTCTTGCCTGTTCAACTGCTGCTTTAGAATCCTTTACCAAAAATGAGATTCCGTTCATCTGATTTACACCGGCAGAAATTGCTGTATCAATTACAAGACCAGATTTTTCAACATCCTCAAGAATCACTGTGATATTGTTAGAGGTAACATACAAGCCTGGAATATCCTTGCCATCCTTCCAGTAATTTTCCTGATAAAGGCTGTAGTTTGCAGTAGAAATGTTATCCTCAGAAATGCCAATTTTTTTAAGAGCCTCGTAAACCTTGTTCATCTTTGCAGCGTTATTCTGAACCGAAGCCAAAGCTGTTGTCTCTTTTGTCTGAACAGAAAAAGTGAGCTTTGCCATATCGGCTGGAACCTTTACCGAACCGCTGCCAGTTACAGAAATTGTGCGCGGGTTTTCATCCTGCGGATGTGGATGTTTTTGCGGATGTTTCTGTGCAAAAACCGATGTTGTGCATATTAAGCTGATAAACGCAGCAAGAATATAAATCTTTGTTTTTTTCATTATTTCCTCCAAAAATAATATATCATATTGTATAATTTATAAGATTGTATGTTGTTACAAATTATACAACTACTTTTGTAAAAAAAAGGAATAAAATGTGTGAGAGGAAATTATGAGAAAGTTTTTATCACAAGTTATTAGGATTTTTGTTGTTTCTGCAATTGTATTGTGCGGTATTTCTTGTGCAAGTACAGGAAGTTCAGCGGGTGAAGCAAATGATAAGCTTATAGAATCGTACAAAAAGGCAATTGTTGGAAACTGGTTCTGGAATTACGGATATGATCAAACTAGGTTTGCAAATGAACAAGGCATCTTTAATAAGGACGGAACGTTTGAACTTTTTTATATTGTTCCGGAAGAGTCCGAGTATGACAAAGGTGATTATTATATAATTAATGATGAAAAATACGGACCAACATTGCAGCTTCATTTAAAGCAATGGAAAAATAAACTGGAAGATGACTGGCAGGATACAGATGTAAAAATCTATTTTACAATTAATAGTATAGATGACGACAGATTACTTATGAGCCGCTACAGACGTGATTTTACCGGTATAGGCTGGATTGTTCAGGATTTTGATCCTGGTGTTTATAATGATTATAGAAAAATTAAAGACAGCACTAAAGAAACTCTTGTTGGAAAATGGACTGTAAACAAGCGTGGAACTCCTGGTATAGATTGGGATGAAACCTGGGTTTTCAATGCTGACGGAACAATGGAAGATTATTGGAGAGATGCCGGAGAAGAACCGGTAAAATATAAGGGAAAATACGAAGTTATAGAAGAAAAAACTGGAAGTGTTTTACATACGACACTGACCAGTGGACAAAATGAAAGTGGAGCCTTTGAACTAAATCCACCAATGGAGTTTTGGACTGATTATAAAACCTGCGGAGAAAATCTTATAAAAGTACGCTCTTTGCGAAACATAATTGGCGGCGAAAAGCATAATAGTGAAAGGGACAGTGATGATTTTTATTACCGCGAGATTCCGCTGGAAACAGTTACGTATCATTGGGAAAATTATACTTTCAAGGATTATTATCCAAAGGGTGAAGAGTATAAAACAATAGGTTTGGAAAAACGATTCTTGTTTAGAGACGTTCCTGATGATTTAATGAAACAACATTTTATTGGCTGGTGTGATAATTCTGAATTAAGCGGCAATCTTGTAGAAAAAATTGCTGCTGGTGATAGCTCTGCTAATTATGAGTTCTGGGCTAAGTGGGGATTAAAATGTAATAGAAATGATTATGACCCGCAAAATGGAAACTATAATCATGAGTTTACTTTACCTTTATCATTATTGGCTCCAAATATGAAGCTTCCTTCTACAGGAGATAAAGTAAAAGTTGTACTTTCGGGTAAGCTTTCTAAAGATATTGATTGCTGGTGGGGCTTGAGAATTGTTGATAACAGTGATGGTTGGTATGTTTTTGGCGAGGATTGGCATAATATAAAAAGTAATAACGGCAGTTTTACAGATATTTTTGAAATTACGACATCTGGAGATTCAAAGACAACAGATTATGATCAACTCTTTTTTAATTTATGCTATAACCCGGACAGTCTTGATGAAACAATAACAATTGATGATTATAAGTTTGAAGTTATAGATGAAAATTCTTCAATAAAAATAATAGAACACACATTTAATTATGGAAACTTCATCTTTAAACAGAATTCTGTTCTCGGATATGATTTCTATCTCCCGACAAATCCAGATAATCTTCCATATCAAACAAATTATTGGACTCAGCAGGGAAATGAATTCCTTGGCTGGTATGATAATCCTGAATTTAAGGGAAATCCTATAACTAAGCTTTCTGGTAACGAGAACAACAAGTCAAAGACTTTCTATGGAAAATATAATTTAAAGTTTAGTGAGCCAAATCTCAGAGATAATGGTTCATATGGTTATGATAGAAAAATTCCTGTAAAAGCTGTAATTCCAAATGCAAAACTCAATCCAAAAAAAGGAGATGTTGTAAGGGTAGCTGTTTCTGCAAAAGCATCAAAAGATTTTGAAGTATGGATGGGAATGGATTTAATCAACATTTCACCAGAGTGGAATGACGTTGGAAATGATTGGCATCATGTCGAAAGTAAAAATAAAATGCTTAAAGCTTGTTTTGAAATTCCTATTCAAAAGGATGCCAATTATAATTCAATAGATGATGCAGTTTTTTGTTTTATGTATGATACAGACACTGCAACTGAACCGCTGATTCTTTCTGATTTTAAGTTTGAGTTTGTAGATAAAGACCCGTTTGTAACAACAGAGGCTGAATCAAAGCATGTTTCAATTAAACCTTGTGCAGAAGGCTTTGAAATTACAGTAAGAAAGCTTGATTCTGATGTAGGTGATTGGACTGGTCATTTTAATCTTTATACTGGAGACATTAAAACCAATGGTTATGACACTAATGTTAATATAGATTCTTCTATTTTGAATGATAAAAAAACTGTAACTTTTATCTGGCCTTTCTGTGAAAAAGGTAAAACATATAGGTTTGATTATTCTTGGAATGATTCAAAATGGCATGGCGAATACTTAAAGGTTATTGCAACAACGGGAAAAGGTGAATTGAATGTAAAACCTCTTGAAAAAATGAAAATCACACTTGAATCAAATTCTAAAGAAGCAAATCTTTCTGTAAAAAACTTTTCCAAAGAAATGATAATGGATGTTGTTCAAAAATATATAAATCAAATTGCTACCATAGATGTTGATTTACCAGTTGTTTCCGGTAAAAATGATTGGAGTGATACTCGATGGCTTTTTGGAGCAGGCTGTATAATGAAGTATTCTAATCAAAATCAAGATAAATTCTACAGCCTGCTCCAAAAAGCCATCGAGTATCA
>JAILQA010000434.1 GCA_024699205.1 Treponema sp.
TGAAGTGGACGGTGCCAAGCATGTAAACATTACAGGCGGTTACATTCCCGAAAGACGTGAGGTTGATTATTATCTTGATGTTGCAGAAGCAATTAAAGAAAGCCTGGGAGTAGAAAAATTCAATGGAACAGCCGTAATCGGGGCTCCAAAAGATTTTGAAACAATCGACAAATATGCCGAAGCAGGATTCCGCACAATCGGAACAAATCTTGAAGTCTGGGATGAAGGCTATTTTAAGGTAATCTGTCCCGGAAAAGTAAGCGAATGTGGAACCCGTGACCACTGGCTTGAAACTCTTGATTATGAAGTTTCAAAATTTGGACGCGGACGTGTACGCTGTGGTTTTGTTGCAGGAATTGAGCCAAAAGAAAGAACGCTGGAAGGTGTTGAATATCTTGCAAAACGTGGAATTGTCAGCCTGACTGGAGCATGGAATCCAAATCCGGGTTCAGCTCTTGAAGGCCACAGAACACCAAAACCGGAATGGCACTTTGACATGGCAGTCAAAACCCACAGAATCCTTGCAAACAACGGAATTACCTTTGACTTATATGCAGATGCAGCTCCAAGCGCAAGCTTCCTGGTTCACGATATTTTCAGAATCGAAGAAGGATTAATATAAAATGTCAGAATTAAAAAAGTTTAAAACTGACAGGTCATTAAAAAAAAGTTCAACATTAGACATGACAGAAGGGAATATACTCAAGCTGATTTTAGTTTATTCCCTTCCCCTGCTGCTGGGAAACCTTTTCCAAAACCTTTACAACACGGTAGACAGCCTGGTTGTCGGTAATTTTATTGGAAAAAACTCTCTTGCAGCAATCGGTTCTACAGCATCCTTAATTCACCTGCTGGTAGGATTTTTTAACGGATTTTCTACAGGCGGAACAATCGTTGTTTCCCAATTTTTTGGAGCAAAAGATGATGCTGGAGTTCAGAAGACCGTGCACACAATGGTTGCCGCAACCTTAATTGTGGGCATTATTCTTGCAGGGGCGGGCATACTCCTGAGCCCGTTCCTGCTTAGAATGATGCGGGTTCCACCCGAAGTAACCAAGGAAGCTCTGACCTATCTGGCAATTTATTTTTCGGGAATCATTTTTCTGATTTTTTACAATATGGCCAGCGGTATTTTACGTGCCGTCGGAGATTCCAAAAATCCCCTGATATATCTGATTATTTCTTCATTATTGAATATCGCCCTTGATGTAATTTTCATTGTGGTATTTAAAATGGGAATTGGTGGAGCCGCTGTTGCAACGGTAATCAGTCAGGCTCTTTCCTCAATTTTAATTTTAATCCGCCTTATAAGCTCCAGAGAATGTTACAGGCTGGAATGGAAAAGAATTAAAATTGATTTTTACATTTTAAAACAGATTATCCGCTACGGTTTTCCGGGTGCCCTACAGATGACAATTTTTTCCTTTTCCAATATGTTTGCCCAGCGGTACATTAACATTTTTGGTGCCGATGTAATTGCCGGACAGGCCGCCTTCCAGAAAATAGATTCACTTGCCCTGCTCCCCCTTATTTCCCTGGGTGTAGGAATAACAACCTATGCAAGCCAGAATTACGGAGCCGGAAAAATCAGCCGGGTAAGAATAGGAAACGAAATTGCAATGTGGCTTTCTGTCTTAATAACAGTGGTGATTGGAGTTACTCTTGCAATTTTTGCCCCGCAGCTTTGCCGTCTTTTTAATAATGATGAAAACGTTATCCGCTATGGCTCATTTTTTGTCCGCACTGCAAGCTGTGTTTGTATGATTCGAAGTATAAATGAAGTCTACACAGGTACACTGAATGGAGTTGGAAATCCAAAAGCACCGGTAATCATTAAGCTTGGCGGCTTTGTAGTTTTCCGTCAGCTCTGGCTTTTTGTCGTCACAAGATTTTCTGATTCTTTCTTTTTAGTCGGTATTTCTTTTGCCGTAGGCTGGGCAGTCGGTAATATTGTGATTGCCTTCTATTATTACTGGTATATGAACAAACGTTTTGGAAAATTAAAGAAAATCAGTGATTAAAATCAGTGATTAAGCAAAACAAGTAAAAAAAGGGTGATTGAATCATTCAATGCAGGAATTGCACACGAATAATTCAATCACCCTTTATTCATTCCATTTTATTATTAAAGAACAGCTCTGACAAAATCCTCGGCAAACTGGATAGCACCAATTATACCTGCATGAGATTTATTCAGAATCAGATTTTTGTAGGAAGGATAAGAAACTACAAGATTTGGAACAGCTTTTTTTGATGCAATCTTATTTTCAAGAGAAGAGCCTAAAATCAAGCTGCTTTCGGTAAACGAAAGAATCTTTTCAATTTCACTCTGATCCTGGGCAATGAAGATTTTTTCAGCCAGGTCTTTAAGGCTTTCAGTTTTTGCAGATTCCGGGTTATCATCATTTGGAAGAAAATCTGTAATAATAACCGTATTAATTTTGGAATTAAAATACTTTTTCAGGAATCGGGCATATTTTTTTGCTACAGCTTCATCAGCAACAATATCAACTTCCTTATTCAGATGATTCTGATAAAAAACTTCTTTAAGTGAAGAAAAATAATAATCAAGACGGGCGGCTTCTTTTGCAAGAAAATCCTGAGCAGGCGCAAAATCAAGTCCAAGCTTTTCACTTACAAGCTTTATAAAATCCGCACTTTCATCAAATCCAAAAGGAAGAGCATCAAAAGTTAATGTTGGAATTGAATAAAGTTCCTCAAGCTTATCTGCCGGAGCCTGTCCCCACCTTGAAAAAACAATATTCAGACTTGCATTTTTGGCATTCACAAGCTGTTCAGAACCGCCTTCGTAAGCAAAAAACTGATTTACCTTTATTCCGGCAGCAGAAAGGATGCGGGTAATTTCTTCCAAATCACCCTTGTAATACAAATCCTTTTGGGGGAGAATGCCAAAAATATTTACAAG
Organism: Treponema sp.; assembly: GCA_024699205.1. Taxonomy (GTDB): domain Bacteria; phylum Spirochaetota; class Spirochaetia; order Treponematales; family Treponemataceae; genus Treponema_D. Next base: position 2,927 of record JAILQA010000434.1, read on the forward strand.
ATTCTTTTCTTTATTTACTTCTGATTTATCTACTTTAGAAAGATTTTGAAAAACTTCTGTAAGAATCTGCGAATATCCGTAATGAACATCACCATGAAAGCCTGCAGAGAGACCGTCAATCACTTTTTCACCCTGCTCTTGACTTTCGCGGACCATGGCATCAACATCATCTCCAACCATAGCAGAAGGACAGCTGTTTAAAACAACATATAATTTTCCATCGATGACCTTAATGGTATTTTTAATCTGCTCGCGCAGGCGGGAAGCACCACCAAAAATAATGTGACGTTCCTGCATATCGGTTCCAGGAAGCTCCTCTGTAGAAATAAAGCTTTTTCCAAAGCCTGAAGCCTTGTTTGCCAGAAAGTTCTGATAGGCACAGCCCGAGGTTGAATGAATCACTGGAATTACACCTTTTATTTCCTGAAGAGTCTGCAAAGAGCCCTGTAAAGCACAACCGTTTCGCGGTGTTTTTAATATATTCTGCATTATTTTGTCTCCTGTTTAACGTACCAGCCGCCAGACTTTCTGAGCCAGTTGGTCAGATACAGACTTGACAGCGAGTTCGAAAAAATGCCAGCATTTATGATTGCTTTTACAATCTCAAAAACGCCCTCATAGCCAAAAAAAACAAGATTCTGCAAAGAAACAGGAATAACTCCCAAATCAGCCGCAAAGGAAACATTTCCGCTCTGGCTGATATAATAATCAGGTTTTATTTTGGCAAGTACATTTGCTTTTTCAAAATACTGACCGCTTCCAACAATTACCGGCACAAGCGGTGAAATTGAATCAATGCGCTTAAAAAAGCTGCGGTTGTTCAAATCAACAGTTTTTACAGAAAAACCGGCAATTTCAGCGCCAAGTCTGCCTGTTAAAGTTGCAAGGCGTGGCAAATCACTAAGGCTTGCATCAAGAAAAACTTTTTTTCCGCTCAGAACCTGCTCTGTAACAACTTTTTGGATTTTCTTTTCATTTTCTATTATCAGCTTTTCTGCTTCATTTTCTTTTCCAAAAACTTCTGCAACCTGGCGCAAAAATGAAGTTGTTCCCCTCAATCCGATTGGAGATTCTGTCTTAATATATTTTACTCCAAAGTTTTCTTCCAGCTCCTGGGCAAGGAAAGAACCTTCATCCTCGGAAAGTACAACACTTGCCTTTGCAGTTCCTGCATTTTTAATTCCTTCAAAAGAAGAAAATCTCGGCAGCAAATTGTATTCTATATCAAGTTTATCCAAAAGCGAAGTAATGCCGCTTATACTTTTTTTTGATTCTGAAAAAGTTATGATGTTGAGGAAATCAGATTTTTCATCATCATCAGGTCTTTCAATAACATTGCGCAAAATACTGTGAGCAACAATATCAAGACCTGTATAGGAAGATTTTGTCTTAAATCCATCTGTATATATATAGACAATTTTAATATTAAACTCGTCTTCCAGCTCATAAATTACGGAATTGACATCATCATTATTGATTGCCACAACCGGCGTACCAATAATGAATACAACCTTAGGATTTACTTCTTCAACAATTTTTGAAATTGCCTTGTGAAGCTTTGCATCGCTGCCTAAAATCGTGTCCTTTTCCTGAAGATTTGTAGAATATACTGTTGAATCTCCTTCAGAATTAAAATAAAGATTTGAAGCGGCACATCCGGCAACTCCATGAACAATTACCACGGCATGCTTTATTGAAGCCAGCGAACCAATTGCACTTGTAATTTCATCTTCATTAATCTGAGAGAAGGTTCTTATTTTCTGTTTGATTTCATTTCCGCTGCTTTCATTTTTCAGCTGTTCAAAGGTTCCGTTAAAATGGCTGATTGTACTCAGTCTTTTTTCACGGGTTATCATTTTTCTTTCTGTATAATAGCTCATAGCAACTCCATTCTGTAATTAAAGGCCTTCTGCTTCTTTTACAACGCCGTCATTAAGATCATAGAGTTTGTCTCCCCATTCACGGGCCCAATCCCTTAATTCAGTAACGCCAAGTGGATTAGGAACAACTAAATCTTCATTTTCTGCAATGTGTTTTGCAAGCTTTCGGTAGAGGTCTGCCTGAGGAGATGTTGGATTTGCTTCTATTACAGTTTTTCCATAAAGCTCACTCTGCTGAACAACGATTGAACGCTCAATATAACCGGCAACAGAAGTTCCTGTGCGTTTTGTAAAATCATCAATGATTTCGCGGGAATATCCTGCTGTAATGGAATTGGCAATTACACCGCCAAGCTTTGCTCCGCCAGTAGGTGCATATTTATTGATTGCCTTAAAAAGATTGTTTGCGGCATACACAGCCATAAAATCTGAAGATGATACAACATAAGCGCGGTCGGTAATTCCATCACGGATTGGAACGGCAAAGCCTCCGCAAACAACATCTCCAAGAACATCGTAAAGAACAAAGTCAGGCTTGAACTCTTCAAAAAGATGAAGTTCCTGCAAAAGTGAAACTGATGCGTTTATTCCGCGTCCGGCACATCCAACCCCCGGAACAGGTCCGCCTGACTCAATACAAAGAACGTTTTTAAATCCGCTTACAGAAATATCAGAAAGCTGAATCTTGTTTCCACCCCGCAGGCTGTCTAAAACTGTAGGAAGATAATTATTTCCCCTCAGCGTATTTGTCGAATCGCTTTTCGGGTCGCAGCCAATCTGAATAACCTTGTAGCCTGCCTCCGCCAGTGCCGCACTGATGTTCGAAGTGGTTGTTGATTTTCCAATTCCACCCTTTCCGTAAATTGCTATGTGTTTTCCAATTTGTGCCATTTTTTTTACTCCTGAAAATGATTGCTTATTTTTTTGTTTTATCAACAAATAGCGGTGTGCCATTGTCTATATGGTTATTTATGCGGTATAAATCTGCAAACTGTCTCCAGTCTGGAATCAAATCATATACCTGTTCATAAGTAATTCCGTTTTTCTTTAAAATTTCATAATTTTTTATAATTAAATCCCAGTGCCATTCTTCTGTTGGGGAACGGTGACCTGCAAAATGAGAACCGATGGCAGGAACCCACTGTATAGTGAATGGAACTGCTCCTCTTGATGCAAAATATTCCAGACCTTCCAAAACCATTTCTTTAGGCTGCAGACCTGCAACAAACTGGGTTCTGACACGACCTTTTCCAAAAATTTGTACAGCTTCATCAACTGCTTCCAGATAATGTTTGAAGCCACCGTTTACTTCTGCTTTTCCCGGACAGATTGAATTGAACCAGCTTTCACCCCATACTTCAGGATGAATTGCTACTGTTCGATATCCTGCTTCTTTGTATCGTTCCAGAACACCTAAATCTTCCGGTGCCCCGATTACTGCGGTTCCATTAAAATCTTCCAGCCCTGTTTCGTTCTGAATTGCTTCTGCTACATCAATGTAATATTCAAGTTCCCGTCTTTCCGGTACAAAACCGCCTGAAATATTAAAATGATCAAAGCCTTCGTCATAAGCTGCTTTTACGGCTTCTGCAATATCTTTAGGATATTTCCAGCTGTTTCCTTCACGTTCTGCAAAGCGTTTTTTGGTTGATGCTATGTTACAGAAGCGGCAGTCTTTTCCATTCATTGAAAGTACACATTCATTGCTGTAACAGGTAAAAACACAACCTTCGCCATGTGCAAGACTGCCTGGAGCCTGACATATATCTTTCAGTTTTGTACCGCTGGAAGAAGTTTTTTCATACCAGTCTGGAATTTCTGAAAAGCTTGCTTTTGAAATTAAAAGGCCTTCCCTTTCAATATAGAAACCGTCAGATTCCTTTACCAGATGATATGGTGAATGAAAATTTGTTGAAAAGCTTCTTGTCGGAAATCCATGTCCTATACGAATTTGGCGTGGAGCAAAGAATTTTGATGTATCATCTATGCTGCAATCAAGCATGTGATGATTTTGTCTTAAATCCGGATTTTCCTTTAAGAATTCATCAAAAATATGTGGATCATAACTTAATCCTTCGACTTCCAGACCATTTGCAATTTTCAGCTCATTAAGGAGCTCTTCCCGAAGTTTTTCATCAGCCATAGTTTATTTTCCCAATTCCTTCAGAGCTTTTTCGTAATATGAATTATCCAATGCTTTTGAAACATCTTTGTGTGTATTAATTCGTCCAATGGATTCAAGGAAGTCATAAAGCCCCTGTTCACGCTTGATGTTATCTTTCGGAATATATGCAATAAGATTTTCAAACTTTCCACCGTCATTATTGTAAATTAGAGGTCCCAGTTCAGGATGCTGTTCCAGCTGTCTTGCCGAAAGATTTACATATAATTCGTCTGTTGGATTTTTGATGAATTCATCCCTTGCACGAATAATTGCTTTATGAAAAGCGACAATAACATTTGGATTCTGTTTTGCAAATTTTGTGCGGGCAACGATTGTATCCATTGGAGCCCATTGCTGATAATCCCTTGTATTAAGAATGATACTTGCCTGACCTTCTGTTTCCAGTGAGCGGGCAAAATTTTCACCTAAAAGAATTGCATCTACATTTCCTGAAAGAAGGGCTGTTATTGCTGTAGAATTAACCATGTTCAGAACTTCAATAGAATCACGGTTAAGCCCGAATTCTTTTACAACTGATTCAAACAGATACTGAGTTGTAGTACCGATTCCAAAGCCTACACTTTTTCCATTCAAATCTTTTACAGAAGTGATGTCAGAACCTTTCTTTACAACAATAGTATTGT
>JAILQA010000044.1 GCA_024699205.1 Treponema sp.
TTACAGGAAGAAGAATGTAATTGTTTTCATTTTTACCAGAATCAATAAGCTGAGGATAAAAAATAGAAGTTGTTAAAAGATTGCGGTCAAAAAGATAATTGATTGACTTGAAATACTTGATAGTTTCATCGCCCTGAAGCCAGGAACCGATTATAATGTCCGGTGGAAGTTCATTTTTTTGTACAGGAAGCGAAAGAGCAGGATTTTCCTTATAAACTAAAACTGCTTTGGTTTCGGAGTGTGTACTGTTAAATAATTCGATATATTGAGCAACTTCGCTGCAATCACTCCAGATTACAACCTTTTCAACTTCCTGCTGCTTACATGATATAAAAAAAAGAATAAATAAAAAAAGTACGGTGGTTCGATAAATACAAGCCATCGTACTTTGTATAGAATGTTTATTGTTCACAAATTACATAGCCTCAGCTATATTATAAATACTTTCGTAAACATCTTCAATCTTATCTTCATCAATACTTGAGAAAGCAACGCGCAGAGTATTTGCGTCAATTTGAATAATACCGATTCCTTTTTCTGCGAGAAGCTTTTTGCGGATATCTTCGGCGTTTCCAGTTTTTACATTAAAGCTCATAAAATATCCTGAATTAAATGGAAGCGGTTCCAGAACAGAAGATTTATGGGTATTAACAAACTTTCTGACAGCATCATAACGGCCTTTAAGCATTTTTCTAAGTTCGGCTTTCTGCTGATTATGAGCAGGATCTGTTAATGCATGAATAATAAAACTCTGTGAAGGAGTAGAAGAACATGATACAGAAGAACGAATTGCTGCCATAAACTTGGTTGTAAGAGCTGTGTACTGTTCGTCGGTAAGACCCTTTGCAGAGAAGGTTATAAAGCCGGTTCTAAAGCCCCAGGCAAAATCTTCTTTTGTTGGTCCGTCAGCTTTGATTGCAAGTACATTTGGATGGAAATCTGCAAGATATGCGAACAAAGACTGAGGTTCAATATCATCTTCGTAATTTAAGCCAAAATAAGCATCATCAGAAAGCACAAGAACCTTTTTACCACTGTCAGCAATTTCCTTTACAATCTGGACAATCTGGTGGGCTTCATCCTTTGTAGGACTGTAACCTGATGGATTCTGAGGGAAGTTCAAAATAACGCGTACAGAACCATATTTTTCTGCATCAGCCTTCATTTTTGCTTCTAAGTCTGCAATATTGAACTTACCGTTTTCAAAGCATTTGAACTGATGGAAGTCAGCACCACGGCGGGCACTTGTAATAAGCTCGTAATTATCCCAGCAAGGATCTGCAGCAAGGAGAGGTTTATCTACATCAACAAATAGGTCTGCAACATAAGAGAGAACAGCAGTTAATCCTGGAACAAGAATTGGAAGTGAAATCTTTTTAGTTTTTAAGTCAGGATTTTTTTCGATAATTTTTTCCTGCCACATTTTGCGGATATCTGGATGACCGGCAGTTTTTGCATAGGCAACGGTTTCTCTTGGATTAAGTGAAGGCATCATTTTTTTGTAAGAATCCAACTCAATTGGAGTGCCGCCTGCAACTGCCATACCGATTGTACCATTTGCTACTGTAGCTGATTTTGCAGCTTCACCTCCCTGTGCAATAATTCCATTTGGAAAATAAAGGCGTTTTCCCATGTCAGAAAGAAGTTCGTCTACTACAGAACCCGAAAGTGTATTGTTTAATTCCTGTGCTAATTTGTTTATCATAATGCAAGAATTATTATAAATAATGCATAAAAAGTCAATAATATGCAGTTATGCTAGGGGATTTTGTATATTTATGCATTAATTTTTATGCATTGTGCTTTTTGAATTATATTTGCTATAATAGAAAGCATGGATAACGAAACAGAGTATTGTAAAAAAATTGTTGAAAAATGTCTGGATGAAGCTGCTAAAAGGCTTGTTGGTCAGAAGAATCTTGTTAAAGATATTTTAATTGCCTTTATTGCGGGCGGTCATGTTCTGCTTGAAGGCGTTCCTGGTCTTGCCAAAACTTTAACTGTAAAAACTATAGCAGAAATACTTGGTCTTGATTTTAAGCGCATTCAGTTTACGCCGGATCTTTTGCCTGCTGATGTAACCGGAACTTTAATATACGAACAGAACAAGGGAACTTTTTCGGTAAGAAAAGGACCTGTATTTGCAAATGTAATTCTTGCGGATGAAATTAACCGCGCTCCTGCAAAAGTTCAGTCGGCAATGCTTGAAGCAATGGAAGAAAAGCAGGTTACAATTGGTGAAGATTCCTATAAACTGCCAGCTCCTTTTTTTGTTCTTGCAACCCAAAACCCTGTTGAGCAGGAAGGAACCTATAATCTTCCCGAAGCAGAGCTTGACCGTTTTATTATGAAGCTTGTGATTAATTATCCGACTGCCGAAAATGAGCGACAGATTGTTAAAACCTGCGGAAAAGCTCCACTTGTCCAAATCAATAAGATAATTTCTGATGCTGATATAAATAAATTGAAGGAAATTGCAGATAAGGTTACCTGTGACGAAAAACTCATTGATTATATTGTTTCTATTTTAAATGTTACCAGACCGGCTGCTCCAACTTCTGAAAAAGCAAGAAAAAATGTTGCGGCAAACACAAATGATATTACCAGATACATTCATTTTGGTGTTTCTCCAAGAGCAGGTATTGCCATCTTGCAGTGTGCAAAAGTTAATGCTCTTTTTGAAGGTCGTAATTTTGTTTTGCCGGAAGATATTAAAGCTGTTGCAATGAATGTTTTAAGACACAGACTTGTTCTTTCTTATGAAGCAGCTGCCGACAATGTTACAGCTGATGATATTATTTCCCGTATCTTAGATTTTATTCCGCTGCCGTAATTGTATGATTAAAAAAGAATCGTTAGTAAAAAAAGCAGCTTACCTCAGAATAGCTTCTGCCGATTTAGCAGAGGGAATGAAGTCAGGTAATTTCCGTTCTCTTTATAAAGGGCAGGGGATTGAGTTTTCTGGCGTCCGCGATTATATCCGAGGTGATGATGTCCGCAGTATAGACTGGAACGTTACTGCAAGAATGGGACGCCCTTATGTAAAGGTTTTTGAAGAAGAGCGGGAACTCCAGATTTTTATTATTGTTGATAATTCTTTTTCAATGCAGTTGGCCAACGATTCTTATACAAAATATGAAGCTTCTGCAGAAGCAGCAGCCCTTCTTTCTATTGCGGCTGAATTGAACGGCTGTCCTGTTGGTGCTGTTTTTTTTGATGGTGCAATTTATTTTTCCTGTGCGCCAAAACTTGGACGTGAACAAACCATGCTCATTCTCAACCACCTTGATAAAGGTCCTAAAGAAAATATAAAAGGTTCTGTGCTTGAAAGTGCCCTCAAGGTAACTGGTAAACTGCTTAGAAAACGTTCTCTGGTATTTATTTTTTCTGATTTTAGAAGTTCTCATTGGGAAGATTCCCTTATTTCGCTTGCCCAAAAAAATGATGTTGTTGCCTTTAGAATGTGGAACAGCTTTGACGAGCAGCTTCCACAGATAGGATATGCACCTTTTACTGACTGTGAAAGTGACCTTGTAATGCATCTTCCGACAACTTCATCACAATTAAAAAAAGAATGGCGTCTTCAAAATGAAAGCAATACTAAACAGTGGCAGACTTTATGTTTAAAGCATGGGGTTGTACCAATTGTATTTAAAACAACAGATGAACCCTTCCAGGTTTTAAATGCTGTTTTTGACCGCAAGAGATTTGCAAAGTAGGGATTAGGGCTTGCGTATGGTAAACATTCAGATAAAACAAAACTTAATTCCAAAACAGGTTTATATTGGCGATAGTGCCCAGCTTTTATGCAGTTTTAATTCTAATTCAGAAATCTTAAAAGCTCTTATGGCAGATAAAGATAAAATTACTTTGCCGTTAGAAAACTTTATCCAGGATTTGGATTTTACAGAATACGAGATAAAGGAAATTACCCTGACAAAGGCTGGAATAGATTATTATAATTTGAATCTTTCTTTTGTTCCCTGGAGAACCGGGCAGCTTAATTTTCCTGATTACAGATTGTTTTCTGAAAATATTAAAAACCAGGAAATAATCATTGTTTTTGAACCCTTTTCTATAAGTTCCTTAACAGAAGAAAAATCAATTACTTCTATAAAAGATATTGAAGCTCCACTTTTGCTGCCAGGTACAATTTATAAGCTTTACGGCGGGATAATTGTTTTTATTATTCTTTTGATTATTGTAATCAGATTGATTGTAAAACATAAAAAAGTTATTGAGTTTTTAAGGAAGAGGGCAAGTATCCGTAAATACAGACGG
>JAILQA010000119.1 GCA_024699205.1 Treponema sp.
CTCACAGCCCACTGAGCTGTATCCCTATCACCCCATCCACTCCGCTTTCACCACAAGCCCAAGCCAGAATCTTTGACTGTTGCTGACGCACCGCTTAAAGCCTTTTTCCTGCATCCTGATGCTAAGGCGTTTCTGGCTTAAAGCCCGCTCATTATTTTTAACACACCATTTAATATAGGTATCATACAAAAGTTTATTGGTAAGCCGCCATTTCATAGAACCATCCATATCAAAGCATTCAGAAACAAAAGTGCCGACGCTATCCATATCATAGCGGTATTCTAAATTAGCTTTCTTTACAACATCAGGTTCATCTGCAAGTCCTTCTTTCTTCCATAACATATAGCCTTCTATAAGCCAATTTAAAATCCCGGAATTTTCAGCAATAAGTTTATCCTTAAGATTTTTATCACGCTGATGTGGAGGAAAAGTTACAGTAAAAGGTATCATTTTTATACGACGCCAGATTCCTTCATCAGCTCCGCGAATTCTAGGTTTATGATTGGTCGCCATAAAAATTTTAAAAGTAGGTCTAAAACTAAAATATTCACCGTACAAAAAGCGGGCAGTAATTTCATCTTCGCCTGTTATCTGTTTAATAAGACTTTCACTTAAAGCTTTACCCTGTTCTGCTTCGCTGGTTGTTACAAGCCTTGCACCTTTAAGACGCGCAAGGTCATTAGAATGTTCAGTGCTTTTTTTCATAAATGTTTCAGTTCCGGTTGAACAGGCATAATCGCCAAAAAGATACTGCAAAACATTCAAAAAAGTAGATTTGCCGTTAGCTCCAATTCCCCATAAAATAAAAAGGCACTGTTCGCTAATATCTCCGCTTAAAGAATATCCCATTGCCTTCTGAACAAATCGGATAAGTTCATAATCGTTATTAAAAATCTGCATTAAAAACATATTCCACGTAGGACACTTAGCATCTTTTTCGTAAATAAAGCGGCTTTTCTTTGTAATAAGCATTGAAGAATCAGGAGCTAAAAGCTCATTGTTTTTAAGATCAATGGTAAAATTACTTACATTAAAAAAATAATCATCCTTATCAAGATTTTCATCAGACACTTTAATCTGGTTACTCATTTTTATTACACCTATAAGCGAAATAATACGCCTGTAACTTTCACTTTTAATCAGATGCTTTTCAAAAGCAGTTCTAAGATAGATATCATTTATAACTCGTAAGCCCCTGTACATTTTATGAAGAAAATCTACACACATTTCTTCAACATGTCCCATTTTATCAATTTCCCAGCATGTGCCGTTCCAAATTAAAAATTTGTTCCAGGTTATACAGTATTTAATAGTATCCCCATAGGCTTTCAAAAAATAATCCCGGTTAGTAATATCAGTAAACTGCATCTGTCCTTGAACAAATTTATTACTGCGTAAATCCCTGCTTAGTTCTTCAATTACTAACTTTTCCTTTTTTGTAAGACCTTTAGAATCATTATGCATAGTTATTCACCAATCAAAGAATTTCTTTCCAAAATCTGATAAAACAAAACCAGTTTGGCCTGCAATCTGTCAAAACTGTTCAAAACATCAACAGAAATCTTTTGCGAGTCTATATATTCCTGACACTCATAAAGCAAAAATAACGAATGATTATAATCTGCATATCTTTGTAAATCCCACCATGCAACAAATTTGTCAGCTTCAATGCAGGTCTTTACAGAATCAAAAAGTTTAATCTTTTTGTATATTTCAACATCTTCTGTAATTCTCTTAAAAAACGATGTTGCATCTTTTAAAATATCTACAGGAATATAATCATTGGCCAGGTTCATAGACATAAACTTTATAACTCCTGCTGCAGGATGTGTTAGAATCATCAACGACAAATTCAGCCCAGATTATCCACCAGCCGGACTGGTCAAAATCATTGGCAGTTCTTACATCATAAAAAATTTTCCCTTTCTCATAATTTTGAATTATGGCCGGTAATCTTGTAAAAGTTCCGTCAGGCTTAATGCAGCAAAGTTCTACAGAATCACAGCCTGTTAAATTATTTTTTGCAGTCAGCATTACTCTGAGTTTAGTAACACCTTTATAAATCCGGTTCATTGTTCGCACTCCCAGTTCAATCTCAAAATTAACAGGACAAAATAACCTGGCAACATTAAGTTCTTCCCTAAACTTATTTAATAAAGTCTCCCACAAACTAAGACTGCTTTTTATAAAATAAGAAAATCTTCTTCCAGTTATAATTTTAAGGTCACGCAAAGTCTGTTCATCAATTAAATTAACAACATAATTAAAACTTAATTTCCCGTAAGTGATATACAAAAGCGGAGCTAAATCTTCACGGCTGTAAAACTCAGCAAACTGTAATTCAGTCAGATAATCTGTAATAGCTGATTCATCAATTTCATCTGTAATACTGTTTTCAAATATTGCATCTTCAATGTCATTACTAAACTCAATTCTGCCATAATCAAATTCAATAAGCGGCGTTGAAAACTCAGAAAATATTCCAAAAAATATCAGCTCCCCGGCTGCAAGTTTTCTTTTTAGATTTACAGAAACACAAATCCAGCCGTCCTGTTTATCCGAAAGTGACAGAGCCTCAATATTTTCATTAAGTAAATCAGTAATTCCGCCAGTAGAATCAGCACTAAAAACTACAGGGTAAACAGGTTTTTCAGCTGCATTATTCGTATAAAGTCTTAAACCTACGCTGACAGGTTTTCTATGGTAGTAATAAAAGCTAATCTGATTTTCATTAGAACTAAAAGGACAGTGGCCATAATAACCTATTACAGTATTTTCAAAGAAAGACTCGCAGTCTAATTCCTGAGAATCATCTTCTGTTTCAATTTCAACAGACCATGGGCGTTCTTCTCTAATTTCAGTAAGACCTAGTACAACAGTAGCCATAATCAAGAACCACAAATACTAATAGCCCAGTCAATCTGCAGGCTGTCACTTTCAGTTACATTTATTGCCGGTGTTATCTGTGCGTATGCAAGGCACATTGCATTTTCATCATTTCCATTTAATAAAGCAGCTTCATTTATTCCGTCACAATTCAAATCACCGCAATCAAAAATTGCACGGTATAAAACTATGTTGTCACCTTCACGACCATATTCAGCTTCTTTTTTAGGGAAACCGTCACAAAGTTTTTTAAAATCACTGACCGCATTATTTACAGTTGTATTTTCTTTAACACTTGTTCCAGTCCAGCCGTTACCAACAATCATGCAGCCGTTTTCATCAACCTTATTAAAAACAGGATTTAACACCATTAAATCAGCAAGCATTGCATCCCCTGTTGTAGTAATTGTGTTATGGTGGCAGAACTTCATAGGCCTTGCTTTTAATCCAAGTATTTTACGCAAAAGACTTTTCTTAAAAGTTTTTATGTTACCGTCTTTGTCAAATACGCTGAAAGTTACCATACCTTTTATACGTTTTTTATCAGTAAACATTATTCTCCTATCTGCATACGCTGAAAATAAAACCGCTTAAAACTGTTCCTGCTGCAAATCCTGCACAAAATCCGTTAAAGCTTTTCCATTTGTTTTTCTTTATGCTGTTCTTAAGTTCCATGTTTTCAAAAATCAAATCAGCATTTTTCTTTTCATATTCATTGGCAAGCTCTGTCTGATAGGCAAGCTCACCGCCGACTTCAATTAATGCAGCTTTTACAGCTTCTTTGCTTGTTCGCTCAATTTCTTCTTCTGCAATTTCCATAAAATCCTCAATCGTCAATGGCAGCTTCAATTCTTCGTCT
>JAILQA010000141.1 GCA_024699205.1 Treponema sp.
AATTTTATCATTATGGAAAACAATATACCTCTCTGGAGCTTAGACTCCTTATACAAAGACTTGCAGTGTTCAGAATACAAAAAAGATTTTGAAACTCTTAATAATTTGATTGCTGAAATGAACAAGATGTTCGACAGCATAAAGACAAAGAATCAGGCAAATGATTTTGATTTTAATTCATTTCTAAACGATTACATCAAGAAAGAAAATGAATTAGTCTATCTTGCAAAAACAATTTCGGCCTATGCCTACATAATTTATTCAACCGACACCACGAACACTCAGTACATGAACAATCTCAACGCCGTGGATGAGCTTTCGGTAAAACTGAACCAGCTTTCGGTTAAGTTCAGCACAATTCTCTTTGAAAACAGGCAAAAACTCCCTGACTTCTTCGCTAAAAATCCAGATATGATTGAATACAAATATCTTCTGGAAAAAGCAATTGAAGAAAAATCCCACCAGATGTCAGAAGCAGAAGAAGAACTTGCCTCTAAGCTTTCTCACACAGGAGGAAATGCCTGGAGTCTTTTGCAGGAACAACTCATCAGTAATCTTCATGATGAAAATGGAAAAACTTTCAATGAACTCCGAAATGACGCAAATGATGCTGATCCAATTTTGAGAAAGCAATCCTGGGAAAAGGAAGTTCAGCTTCTTTCACAAAATAAAATTGCTTTTGCCGCTGCCCTCAACAATCTTAAAGGCGAAACTAACACTCTCAACAAAAAACGAAACTGGAATCAGGCTATAGACCGCTCGCTTTTTTCTGCCTGCCTGCAAAAAGAAACTCTGGATGCACTTATCGGCGCAATCGAAGATTCTCTGCCTGTTTGGCGCGAATATTTTAAGGCTAAAGCCCTTCTTTTGCGAAAAGCCGGCACAACCGCAAGCAAAACGTCCGGTACTCCAGAACACCCCGGAATTGCCTTTTATGATTTATTTGCACCAGTAGAGCCGCCTGCAGGAAACGATTCCACCAAATCCCTCTTTTCCAAAAAATGGGACTTCAGCGAGGCAAAAGCTTATATTCTCAAAGAATATTATTCCTTCAGCAAAGATATGGGCGACTTTGCCACAAAAGCTTTCGAGCAAAACTGGATTGATGCAAAAGTCCGCGCAGGAAAAGTCGGAGGTGCTTATGATGAAGATTTCCCAAAAGGTCACCAGAGCCGAATACTTTCAAACTTTACGGGTGTTTTCAGCGATATAATCACTCTCGCTCATGAACTTGGACACGCCTATCATTTCAGTTGCATGAAAGATAAACCTGCCCTCTTCTATGATTATCCGATGACACTGGCCGAAACAGCTTCCACTTTTGCAGAAACTATTGTAAAACAGGATATGCTCAAGCAAAGCATAGGATTCGACCGCATTAAGATTCTTGATTTGGATTTGACTGATACAAGCCAGGTTCTTGTTGATATTTTATGCCGCTTCTATTTTGAACGCGCTGTTTTTGAGCAGAAAGAAAAGAACGAACTTAATGCTCAAGATTTCTGTCGCCTCATGCAGGAATCTCAGCAAAAAAGTTACGGCGACGGTTTGAACGACGAGCGCACTCCGGATGATTCCAACTATACCGAGCGCCATGATTTTATGTGGGCCGTAAAATGTCATTATTACATCACCGATTTGGATTTCTACAATTTCCCCTATGCCTTTGGACAGCTATTTGCCGCCGCTCTTTATCAGCGCAGTCGAAAAGAAGGACCGGATTTTGCAAAAACCTATGCCGAACTTCTCAGTAATACCGGCAATATGTCCTGTGAAGCTTTGTGCAAAATTGCAGGCTTTGACATCACTAAAAAAGATTTCTGGAAATCTGGCATAGAAATGTATAAAAAGGAAGTTGAAGAGTTCTGTAATTACGTTAAGTCGCTGTAAAACAGTTTTCAGAAGGTCTAGAAGGTCTAAATACGACCGACCATCAAAACACGACGTCTAGTTATAGTTACAACCTATAACTAGACATATAAAACTAATATTAGACATATAACCTCTTATGATATATTCTA
>JAILQA010000145.1 GCA_024699205.1 Treponema sp.
CAAGAAACTCTTTTATATGATAGGGTTCTTTATTACAGGCAATTTTTAATGACTCGGAAGAAACAGCTTTATAGGCAAATGGGACCTTTCTTTGTTCAAAATCACTGTAATTAATCAGTTTATAGGCTTCTTCGCGTTGTGAATAACTTGTAATGCAGTCATTAATTTCAAGAAAATCGATGACTTTTTGTGATGCAAGTTTTTTATTTTCCATGTTTATAAGACTTTTTATAAAACAGAAAAAATACGTAAAAAAGCTGCCGTATTGCGAATTGTACTGTTCAAAAAGCTGTTTACTCTTTTCCAAAAGCATGACAATAATGTCACTGTTAAAATCTTCATTCTTTTTGTGTAATCCAAAAAGAGTTCGATTCTCCCTAACATATAATGCCAGTTTATGTGAGGCATACGCTTGTGACATTTTGCCCTCCTGCACAAGATCTGGCAATGTGTTTAATTCTGACTGATTCATAATTCCTCCTTACAGACCAAAAATTAAATATATAATTAATAAGCAAGAATCATGCCAATTAAAGAGGAAATTAGAAAAAAAATGTTTTTTTTCACATTATTCGGGCAAACTCTTTTATGATTGCAGGAAGCAGAGTGTCAATTTTTCCTTCTGTACTCATGCCGGAAGCATTTTTGTGACCTCCACCGCCAAACTTTGCAGCGACTACTGATACATCAACTTTATCCTGAGAACGGAAACCTCCGGTACAGGTGGTAAGAGTATCCTGCCGCAAAAAGACTGCAACTTGTGCTCCTTTAGTTGATAGCAAAAGCTGGTAGAGGGCGTCAGAATCTCTTCCTTCTGTTCCCCATTTTTTTGTATCTTCCAGAGTTTCGTAGGTGATTATAAGTCTACCATCAAGATAGCGCTCTGCTCTGGAAAGGAGTATACCCAGCAGTTTTCTGGTAGAATATGGTTTTCCGTTATTGATTTCGTTATAGGTAGTTTTGGGATTTGCACCATAAGAAACCAGTCGTGAGACAGCGCTTAATAAATCAGCAGATTCAGGCGTAGAAGTTAAAAATCTGAAAAATCCTGTATCTGTACAAATTCCAAGGAATAGTATTTTAGCTGTTTCTTCAGGAATTGGACCAATCAGTTTTTCGTAAAAAAGCTGAATAAGATATGCGCAGGAAGGGGAGTTAGGATTAATATATCCTGTAGCATTTTCTGATACTTCAGATGTTTTGTGATGATCAATGATAAAAGTATCTAACCCTTTTAAATCTCCGTCGATATCTCCAAGACGGTGCATTTCTGAACAGTCTGTGATTATTAAACCGGTTGCTTTACGTTCATTTTCGTCAAGAAAGGTCATTGTGTCTGTAAAAAGTGATTCATAAGGCATGATTTCGTTTCTTTTGAATGGACCTGCAGACAAGAGTTGATAATCTTTTTTGAAGTTTTTGATTATCGCTGCAATTCCTAAGCATGAAGAAATACAGTCGCCATCAGGTTCTTTGTGACCAATTATTAAAAAGAAATCGTGTTTATCAATGAATGTTTTAAAATTTTGTATTGTCTGATTATCAATTATTTCCATAAAAATCCTTTTTGTTATAAAAAAAAGGGCTGTAATAAAGAAAACTTTATACAACCCGTTAATTATACTTATTTTGTATTTATTTACAGTTCAAGTTCTTCCAATGTATCCTTGTCGATTCCATCCAAAGGTTTTCTGTAGTCAACTACACCCCAGAGCGGATTGCTCTTAGATTTAGTAAAAGAAAGAATTACTCGTGCAAATTCTCCGTTTTTCTTAACTACAGTCATATAAGCATCCTGTGTGTGTCTAACTAGGCGAGTCTTTAATTTTCTTGGATTGTCGGCAGTTCCTTTTGCCCATTTTTTTGGAATTATTACGCTGGATGTTCCTATTTTATTTTTCTGATATATAACAACATAAGCTTCTCTGGCTTCCAGAATTTTAAGAATTGGTACAGTAACATAAGTCATATCAGACCATTTTGATTCATCTCTTTCTTGAACTGGTGCCTGGTTACTGTTCTGTGCAAAGATATT
>JAILQA010000444.1 GCA_024699205.1 Treponema sp.
GCTTTGATACAAGAGATGTTACTTCTATGGAAAATATGTTTAAGGATTGTAAAGAGCTTATATTTATACAGTTGGGCGAATTGAGGGATACTGAATTTGGTAAATTTCATTATTTTAACACAGATAAAGTAACTACTATGGATAGCATGTTTTCTGGTTGTGAAAAATTTGGATCTGATTATTTCTCTGAAAGATTTCAATTACCAGATCTTAAAGCAGATAACCTTACGAGCGTGAGAGAGATGTTCAAGGACTGTAAAAGCATTATAAGAATTACCTTTTATATTAGAGCAAAAATTGAAGGTACAGGCATGGAAGGAATGTTCAGTGGTTGTGAAAATATTAAATCTATTATGATTCCCTACGTTGATACATCACTCGTTACTTCATTTGAGGATATGTTCCTGAATTGTAAAAAGCTTAAAACGTTAAATGAGCTTAAGTACTCAAAAACAGACGATAAATATAACTGGGATGTTTCAAATGTAACAAACTTTGCAAGCATGTTCTGTGGTTGTGAATCAATTGAAAAATTGGAGCTCTCTAATTGGGACACATCTAAAGGTTCTAAGTGGGATGACATGTTCTCATATTGTCACAATCTAAAAACAATCCAGGTTTGGACCGAGTACCCTACTTGGACAGGTGATGGAGACGTATTTAGAGAATGTTGGGCTCTTGAAGGCGGTAATGGAACAAAATGGGATGGTCATAAAATTAGTATGAGGCATGCTCATGTTGATGAAAAAGGTAATCCAGGTTATTTCACTGGCTTCTAGGTAATTTCACTAGTAGTAATTAATAATTAATAAAACTCCCAATATAGGGCGTATTTATAACACCACTAAAAGTAAAATCTTTTGGTGGTGTTTTTTTTATTTTACAAACCGTTCAATCTTGCATTCGTGCTTTTTTGTTTTTTCGTTGTAGTTTGCTCCAACAAACAAAAGCTCTCCGTGCCAGGCAGAAAGACAGTCAAAATAGCGTTTTTGTTTGATTTGTGTAAGTGCACTTTCTGCAGGCTGTATTCGTTGTTGTAGCTTCTGTTGCTTGAAACATGGTCATGGCTTCGGTCAAGGGCTTGAGCAACAAGTTCTTCGTTTCCTGCAAGGGTTTGTGCCAGAAGATTTTTTGAATCTTCAATGATTTTGTTTGTCTGTTCGTAATCAGAATCGTCTGAAATTGCTTTTACCCATTCATCATGAATCTCTCGGTTCGGAATATAGCATTCCTGTTCTTCTTCATCATAAGCAAGATAACCCAGGTGAATAAGGAAAGTAAATACATCATCCTTGGATTTGAATCCTGTCAGTGTGTTATCGTATTTTCCAACAGAAACATCAACAGTTTGTCCCCCAATCATTGCAATAACAGCTTCCTTTGTACCGTTAAAGTTCATCTGGATTTTTTCTTTGATTACATCGTAGGTGGAAGTGCCACTCCAGTAAGATTTAAACTTCCCTGTAATTGCGGCCTTAATTACAGATTCAGGATTATAAACTTCAAAACCTTCAATTCTGTATCCATCGTACCAGTTCTTACAGTCTTCAAAGCTGCAGTTATATTTCTGGCAGATTGCTTTTACTTCTTCGGGTAAAAAACCTACGTATTCTGCAAATACATCTGGATTAAGCGTTGTGTATTGATTAAAAGTATTCAGCTTAGATTGAATCTTATCTTTCATAATAGGAAGAATACCGGTGATATAGGCCAGCGAAATTGCAGGAACAAGCTCGGCGTTTTTGAAAAGCGAGTTTAAAAAACCAAGGTAAACAGGCAGCTGGCTTTTCCTTTGGCTCAAAACAAAGCCATTTTGAATACATTGCATTTATATCAAGTTTCAAAACATTGTATTTATTCAAATGCGCTTCAAAAGATGGATCCTGCGAAATCTTAAACGGTTCAAAAAGCTTTCTGGAATCAGCACCTTTTGAATAGTAAGCAGAAAGCATATTCCCTGCAATTGTCTTTCCAAAACGGCGCATTATCCGGATTCAAGTAAGTTCCCATAACAAAAATATAACACGGAATAGGAAAAAAAATCATAAATTTTTAGATTTTTTTTAGATTTTTGATTTAGGCTTTATGTAATAATTTATATGGGAGTTTTTAAAACTGCCTGTATACAATATTTAATTCAGGAGAAAACAATGAAAAAATTATTATTTACATTTGCAGCACTTTTAGCAATGTTGTTTGCGTTTTCTAGTTGTGATGCTTTACTAGACATTATAGGTAATCAGGAAAATCAAACTGAGAAAGAAAAAGAAGATGATGATAAGCCTAATCCAGAAACAAAAGTTCCTGCAACTTTAGCTGATTTTGCTGGAGAAGCTTTTGTTTGTTATGAAAATCCAGAAACTGGATATGGAACATTTGCTTATGTAAAAGATGCTAAAACAATTTCATTTTTAAGAATGGATGATGAGTTCGAGTATTTCGAGGATTCTGAGATAGACGAAAGTGGTATTTTCTGGAACGAGGTATTTGGAAGAGCCCACGCAATGAAAATTGTAGACGGAAGATTTTTCATTTATATTTCTTCAACAAATTATGAAATTGAAACATATAATAAAGATTTACATGCTTGTGAAAAAATGGATGATTCAGCAGGACTTATTGGAACTTGGAGATATTGTGACACGAGTGACCATCCACGTCCATGTGATTATGAAATAACAACAAATACAATAACAAAATATGTTTTAGATGATTCTGACTATGACACAAAGACTCAGGAATGGTCTAAAACCTATACCGAAAAAAATGGTCTTTTACTCGACAGCGACAATGATATTCTTGCATATTATGACGGAGAATCTCTTCACACAGAAGGCATAAATGAACTTATTAAAATTACAGATGCAGCAAAAGCAAAGAAAATAAAGAAAGCAGCTGGTATAAAAGACGAAGATGAAAAAGACCCTGAATCTGCAGCTATTAAAATTGACGATGTAGTTGGAAATGTTTATTTTTTACAGCAGAGACCAGATTCACAAATTAACGATATTCAGGTAAACCTTTATTATGTTGATGATTCAACAACAATAACACAGTTCTATCAAAATTCATCTTATTCTGATCGCCGCTATAGTATGAATATGAAATATCTATGACATCATCTTTTATAGCATTTATCATATTTTTCATTGGTAAGTCGTTATCATAATAAGATGAATTTTGATAGAACTGTGTTATTGTTGTTGAATCATCAACATAATAAAGGTTTACCTGAATATCGTTAATTTGTGAA
>JAILQA010000266.1 GCA_024699205.1 Treponema sp.
GATGATGTTCCTGCAATTAATCAAAAGGAACTCCAGTCAGACCTTGTAATCTGGTCATTCCCGCTTTATTATTTTAATGTTCCGGGGCTTTTGAAAAATCTTATAGACCGTCAGCTGCCTATGAGCCTTCCTTTTATGGCAGAAAAAACAGATGGTTATGGTAGTGGCTCTCATGAAGCCCGATATGATACATCAAAAACAAAACATGTCCTTATTTCAACCTGTGGTTTTTATTCTGCTGCTGGAAATTATGACAGTGTCCGCAGTATGTTCAATCATTTTGTAGGTAAAGATTGCTATGAAGCTATTTTCTGTGGTCAAGGCGAATTATTCGGAATTAAGGAATTATCAGAAAGAACAGGACAATATCTTGATGTTGTGAAAAAAGCCGGCTCTGAGTATGTAAAAGGGGGAATCACAGAAGAAACCCGCAAAGAACTCAATACTATGCTCTATCCAAAAGAAGAGTTTGAAAGAATGGCAGATGCCAGCTGGGGAATAGACATGGAGACAGGAGAAAAGCTTTCTGAAGATTTGATTTTTACACGGCAGATGGCCAGTCTTTACAATAAGGCATGTTGGGACAATAAAGACCGGGTTCTTGAAATGTTTTATACAGACACAAATAATACCTATCAGATTCTGCTTGGAAAAGATGGCAGCCAGGTTTTTACAGATGGAAGCCTAAGTTCTACAACAAGAATCGAAACTACTTTTGAGTTATGGCAGAAAATCTCCCGTCATGAAATCAGTGGGGAAGAAGCCTTGGGCAATGGAATGTATAGGGTCAGTGGTGATTTTAATCTTATGATGAACTGGAGCAAAATCTTTGGTGGAAATAGGTCACAGTCAGAATCCGGCCAGACTGATTCAATTACTTCTGATTCTTCTAATGCTTCTCAAGCAAAAAATGCTGCTAATCTCAAAAATCCTTCTATGACTGCAATGCTTATTCCCTGGATTGCTTTCTGGATTGCTGTTTCAATCAATTCTGGAATTGGTTCACTTATTGTACTTGGAATCTGTGCACTTCTTCCTTTGATTATGGGAAAACGTCGTCTTATTATTTGGGATAAGCTTTCTCTTGCTTTTGTAGCCATTCTTTCTCTTGCTGCAAATATTAGTGGCAATGGAAAAATTATTACAAATATCGGCTATATTATTTTTGGACTTTTCTGGCTGATTTCATGCTTTACAAAAGAACCGCTTTCTGCAGCTTATGTAAAATATTCTTATGGCGGGGAAAATGCCCTTAAAAATCCTCTTTTTATGAGACCAAATTACATTTTATCAGCCTGCTGGGGAATCCTTTATTTGCTTACTTCTGTCTGGACTTTTTTCCTTGGCAGAAGCGGACATGGCTTTATAATTCCAATAGTAAATAATCTGGTTCCAATTGTGATGATGATTTTTACAGGCTGGTTTTCAAAATGGTATCCAGCCTGGAAGGCGAGAGGAGGTCACTCTAAAAAATCAGTCTGATTCAAAAGCTTTGGAATGCGGTCATACGTCAAAAAACCGTTAGTTTCGTCTTCTACATCACTTAGCTGGGTGTAGATGGCGGCACACAAGCCTTTTTTGATGTATGGTTTGATTTGCGTATCGTACAACTCGCGGATTGCTTTTTCCAGTTCTGACTGGTTTTTAAAAAATCTGTAGCCGTAATTCTGCTTTTTGTTAAAGTAGTGATTGGGCTCCAGTTTGAAGGAATAACCGCCAAACTCAGAAATTACAATCGGCTTATCTGCTTTTTTGATTTTGATTTTTTTGAAATAAATGTGGTCGCTTTCTACGTCAGATTTTTTCTGCTTAAACCAGCCTGAAGTTGAATCGATTATTCTTGTTGAATCACGTTCTTTTACAAAGTTGTACATCTCGTCTGCGCAGAACTGTCCCCAGCCTTCGTTGAAAATCGTGTAATAGCAGATGCAGGGAAAATTGTAAAGGTGATTGATTGTGTCGGTAACTGTCTGCTTGAAAATGCGACGTGTTTCTGCGGACTGATGAAAATGCCTGTCGTCAAAAAGCTTGTTTTTGTCTGTGATAAAAGAGCTTGTTGCACCAAAGACTGTAGGCAAAATTGTATCATGAAAAAAAGAATAATCTGCGTTATTTACAAAATCCTGGAAAACAACCATTCCAAGGCGGTCGCAGGCCTCGTAAAATCCAGCTGGCTCAATTTTGATGTGTTTGCGCAGAGTGTTGAAGCCTAGTTTTTTCATTGCGAGAATATCGTCTTCCCAACCACGCTCCGAGTTTGGTAAAAAGATTCCCTGGGGCCAGTAGCCCTGATCCAGCACTCCATTAAAAAAATATGGCTTACCGTTTAGCAAAAGTCTCTGGTAGCCATCTTTATCGGGGCCAATACCAAGAGTTCGAAGGGCAAAATAACTTTGAACTTTATCCTGAGAGCCTTGAATACTTATGTCGTATAATTCCGGTGATTCCGGCGACCAGAGCTTTGGATTCTCTACTTTTATATAGAAGGATTTAGCATTTGGATTCCGTGGAGAGTTTTGCTGAGCGTTATTTTGTGGCCGCGTGTACTTGAATGTCTGAAGCTTACTATCCGAGCGGGACCTTATTTCTACCGTATATTCATCTTCATCACCGTCAATTTCAAGCGAAATACCTTCCAAATCTGGTGTGATTTTAATTCCGCGGATATATTTTTGAGGCAGGCTTTCCAGCCAAACTGTCTGCCAGATTCCAGAAACAGGTGTGTACCACATTCCGCCGCGATTTTTTTTCTGCTTGCCATAAGGATATTTGTGGTCGAGTGTATCTGTGATATCAACCCGGATTTTGTGCTGAGTGTTTTGTGCGCCAACTGGATTTTGTGCGACTCGGTGATTTGCCCCGACAAGAAAATCCGTGACATCAAAGCTGAAAGGTATGTAGCCGCCTTCGTGTTTTCCAACTAACTTTTCGTCAATGTAAACAGTGGCAATCTGGTCTACCGCACCAAAATTGAGGAAAACGCGGTCTTTGATAAAGCCATCGGGGAGAGAAAAGGTTGTATAATAAGAATACTTTTCAAAAGATTGTCGGGTCAAGCCCGACAATGACACTTGAGCATTTTCCGACCCGAGAGGAAAAGGCACTACAACTCCACAATCCCACTTGCCGTTTAAATTGAAAAAGGAATCTCTCTTAAACTGCGGGCGCGGATATTTTGCAAAGGGAATGTTTTCCGAACAACACTCCCCTGCGCCACCCATCTCATCATCATCAATTTTTAATTTGTTGAACTTTTCTTTTTTAGACACGAAACACCCCAAACTGCAAGGAAAATAAAGAGCCCTGCTATAAATGCTGCAAGATAAATATTGTGATTAGGAATAAAAGATTCAGTTCCATCGCCATTTGCAATTTTTTCTGCATTCTTCAAAACAGCAGCACCAATTGCAGGACCAATCACACCAGGAATCAAAACCTGGGCAATAATTCTTACACCCTGGAACATACCGGTTTTATTTTGCGGCGTATTATCTCTAACCATTGCACCAAAAACAGCCATGCCAGAAAGAAAGCCCGAAAGCATTAAGAGCGAACCGATAAAAACAAGAACAATATTCGTAAAGAAATACAATAAAACATAACCGGCAAGAAGGGTAATAACAGCAGGAATCACCGATTTTTCAAAGCCAAACTTATCGTAAACGCGACCATAAAAAAGTGTAACAAGGGCAGCGGCAATAATAGCTGGCGCCATAATCAAAACATAGTTTGAAAGCTTAAGGCTCTGCTCGTAATACAAAATCAAATAAGGCATAAAAATCTGAATTGAAATATTAAAAACTGCAAAAGCCAGCAGAATTACATAAAGCATATAATTCTCTTTGATTACGGATGGCTTAAAGCTGTAGAAAATATTCTTGAAATAATGAGAGTTTTCTTCCTTTGCTTGCTGCAAAAGCTCGCGGGATTTTGAATCATCAATCAAGAAAACGCCAAGTCCGCCAACAAGTATTACAACCCCACCGATTATAAAGAAAATGCTTGTCCAGGCTTCAGGCTTGTTCAAATCAAAAGACATAAAGCTGCCAAAAACAACCAGAACAGAAACAAGAGGCATCATAGCATTTATACCTTCAATTTTACCGCGGTTTGTTTCATCCCCCATATCGGTAAGCCAGGCATTAAAGCAGGCATCGTTTGCAGAAGAGCCGAAGAAGGTCATAACGCAGTCCATAATAATTACAAGATTACAGCCCCAGGTTGCAGCGGCTACTACACTGCCTGTAAACTTAGTAAGAATGTCCATTTTGATTAAGCCAAAGCTCAGAATAGATACGCCCCAAAAAGCATAACCGGCACAGAGGAAAACCTTTCGGCGGCCAACTTTATCGGAAAGGGCGCCAATAATCAGCGTGGTTACGGCTGCGGTTACTGCACTGGCGGCTACCATTAAGGAAATCTGAGCTGCACTTGCGTGGAACATTTTGTAGATAAAGACATTGAAATACATGTTTTCAATGACCCAGGCAATCTGGCCAATAAGGCTGAAAATTGTTAATGAAATGTAAAACTTCTTTGATAGTTTGTTGCTCATAATACATTAATTTTACACCCAAATAAGCAAAAATAACAGTTTATTTTATGACGCTCCACAAAACACGAACATTTGCTACGCTTTTTTTTCTACATCACTTAATTAAACCCATTTTTTTTCTTGCCTTTTTTTGATTATCCATTAAACTATCTTTAATTCTGATTTTTACGAATCTTTTTTTGCGTAAATCAGAAAATATATTTTATAAGAGGCAAATCATGAAAAAAATTTTTACATTATTGGGGGCACTTTTTGTGCTTTCGGCAGCAGTGTTTGCGGCTGATCCGGCTTGTGGGCTCTGGAAAAGTATTGATGACAAAACTGGCGAAGTTACTGCAATCTGGAAGATTTATGAAGAAGGCGGAAAACTTTTTGGAACTATCGCGGCTACAACAAGCGACCCGCAGGATGTTATTGCAAGTGCCTGTAAGGAATCTTACAAAAACTTCCCTGTTTCTGGTGCCGTAAACAAAATGAAAACTGTTGGAACCCCTTGGATTTTTAATATGGTAAAAGAATCTGAAGGAAACTGGAAGGATGGAAACATCATTGACCCAAGCAACGGTAAAATGTACGGTTGTGTAATCAAATACCTTAATAAAGGCGAAAAGAATAAAAAATATACTGCAACCGAGCCGACACTCGCAATGGCTGGAACAGTTGGACCAATCCAGGTTTTCCAGTATTGGGTACCAGCTACAGAAGCAGATATAAAGGCGGCTCAGGAAAAGAATCCGCCTAAAAACAAGTAGTTCTAACGGCTCATTTTGTAAATCTCAAGCATGTCTTCTTCTCTAAGGAGACGTGCAGAACCTTTGGCTCCATTTACGCCAACAGCGCATTTGTGAGCCATAAGTTTTAAATCATCATCACTTGCTTTTACACCAAGCTCGCGCAAGTTTGTAGGCATTTTTATTTCACGGTAGAAAGCTTCCATTGCTTCAATTCCTTTAAGAGCAATTTCTTCATCAGAACCTTTATTTTCAACGCCCATAACATTTAGCGCATATCTTTTGAAGCGTGGCAGACAATTTTTATAAACATAGCGGGCCCAGCTGCCCCAAATTGCTGCAAGACCAGCACCGTGGGCAACATCATAAAGACCACCTAATTCGTGCTCCAGCTTATGAGTCATCCAGTCGCCGCCATCATTACCGCAGCCAGTAAGTCCGTTATGAGAAAGACTACCGGCCCACATTACTTCGGCACGGGCATCGTAATTTTTTGGATCCTTAGCGAGAATCAAAGCATTTGCTTTTACTGTTCGCAAAAGGGCTTCAGCCATAGAATCGGTAATTTCCATATTTCCGCCGTTTGTAAAATAACGCTCCATTGTATGCATCATAATATCTGTACAACCGCAGGCAGTCTGATAATCAGGCAGAGTCATTGTAAGTTCAGGATTAAGAATTGCAAACTTAGGGCGTCCAAAATCACTGGAATAACCACGCTTAACAAGTCCTTCTTCCTTAGTGATAACTGAAGAATCGCTCATTTCACTGCCGGTAGCTGCAAGAGTTAAAATTACACCAAGAGGCATACTAGCTTTTGCAATGCGCTTGTAATCATAAAAATCCCAGACATCGCCTTCGTTTTTTAAGCCATAACCAATTGCCTTTGCAGAATCAATTGCAGAACCGCCGCCAACAGCAAGCAGAAAATCCACGCCTTCTTTTTTGCAAAGCTCAATTCCCTGGTAAACAAGACTGAGATGAGGATTAGGTACTGCACCGCCCAGCATAACATATTTGATTCCAGCTTCATCCAGCTTGTCAGTTACACGTTTCATAAGACCAGAACGGATAACGCTTCCTCCGCCATAGTGAATAAGAACTTTTGTACCACCGAACTCTTTGATGAGATCTGCAACTTTTTCTTCTGTATTTTTTCCGAATACAACCTTTGTAGGTGTAAAATACTTAAAATCAAACATATTTTCTCCTTATATTTTTATCTTCTCCTTTCTTCGGGATGTTTTTCGTAGTATTTGCTTTTGTCTGCATACATGGCTTCATCTGCATTATGCATACAAAGGCGTAAATCATCTTTATTTGTGCTCCAGTCAGAGCCGATTGCAAAACAGACATCTGCTCCATAACCGGTTTCAGCTTTTAATTCTTCGACTTTTTTATCAAAGAAATCTTTCGTACATTCCGGGACAATCACGACAAATTCATCACCACCTGCACGGTAGATTTCATATTTTCCTAAATGCTTTTCCAGAAGTCTTGCGGCTTTGATTAATAGCTTATCGCCTGCTGCATGACCGCCGTTATCGTTACATTGCTTGAGTCCGTTTAAATCTGCAAAGATAATTCCAAAAGGAGTTTTTACAATATTTTTATTTTTTACATGCCAGTCAACGCGAACATTCATGGAGTTTCGGTTGCGAACCCCGGTCAGGGTGTCAATGTTGCTTAGATATTCAAGCTGTTCCATAAGCTCATTGTTTGCAATTTCGGAAGACAGGAAAAAGGCAGTAAGCTTGATAAATTCTTTAAGAGTTATAAGGTTATCAATATTAAAATCTGTTATGAAAAGAACACCAAAGAGTTTTTTCTTTTGTTGGAGTGGGGCTAATACCATACTGTTCACTTTTGCGGATTTAAGGCTTTTTACCCAAAGAGGATTGATTTTTTTTAGTTCTTCCATGTCATGTTCATTTTTTATGATTATGCAATCATGGTTTCCAATAGTTTTTTCCCAGGAAAAAACAACTTCGGGTGTAAGATGCTGCATCATTTCATCTTCAAGACTGATATTACCTTTGAAGCTTGTGCAAAGTGGTGCATATTTTTTGTGCTCTTTATCAATCATTATTATTGAACTGCAAAAGGCTTCTGTTTTTTCCCGAATGTCGCAGATTACTGTATTCATGCTTTCTATAAAATTATCTGCGTTTCTCAAATTTATGCAGGTTTGAATTACTAAAGGTGCAATTTCCATTGAAATATTGGCCAGACGTTTTGCATCCGGTCTTTTTGTAAATTCAAACAAAAAAAGAAAATAGCAAAGATTGTCAGTGTCATATTTTGATGAGAGAGGAATATAATTGCCGTCAGTCCATACATCCAGGGCTTTCGTTTCAACATAAGCGTGAAGATGTTGTTTTAAAACGGCAGAGCGGTAACAGAAGTCTTCAAAGTTTTTTTCTACCGGGATTAATTCAGAATAAAGCATACCGTCATGATAACCATTCCCCATAATTTTTTTATAAAGGGAATTAGCTCGGACGATTCTGATTTCTCCGTAGTGCCCGTCTGGCTTTTTTTCAACAGACATAACAGTTGCTGCCAGTTCATTTGCATCTACAATTTTCTGAAAATCCATATCTTCATTTTAAGGGTGAATTGCTTACTTTGCAATGATATTTTCTAAAAGCTGATTTATTTCATCAAATTCAATATTTTCTACTGCTTTTTCAAGTTCCGGCATTTTTTCAGCTAAGCTTTCCGGGAGTTTTGATTTTTTCAGAAGGGCGAATTCTTCTTCAACTTTAGCCAGGTCAAAAGCATCACAGCCTTCAAGCAGTCTATTTATTATTTCAGAGATTTCTTCCTTGGAAAGTTCCTGTTTTTCACTTTCTGCTTTCTGACCATAATTGTTTACAGGCGAAAGTAAATCTATATAACTGCGGTATAACTCAAGCATTTTTTCTGTTTTTTTCTCAATTCCAATAAAGGTCTGCAATTTATTTACATCTGCTTCCAGTTCAGCCGCAAGCTCCGAAAGTTCTATAGCACCAGTTATTCTTGCCGCACTTTTTAATGCATGAACCTGAATTGTGTAATTCTTGCATTCGCCCTGCAAAAAATATTCCTGAATCAAGTCAGCTTTTTCTTCAATAGAATTAACAAAAGTTCGCACAATAGTAAGCCAGTTTTCAAAACCACCTGCAGCTTCAACCGCGGTCTCTACATCAATCTTATCTTTTGGAAATTTCGGAAAGTCCTCTGGGATTATACTTTCTTCTGCGGCTACTGTAACAGGTATTATCAGTTCTTTTTTGAGCCATTTTGAAAGACATTCTGCAAAATCTTTTCCTTGAACAGGCTTTGCTAAAAAATCATTGAAGCCGCTGTTCATAAACATCTCTCTTGCACCGTTCACTGCATTTGCGCTCAAAACAATGACAATACTTTTTTCTGCTTCCGGTAAATCAGCTTCTACTGCACGTATTTTTTCAAGCGTTTCAACACCATCCATTCCAGGCATCTGATGATCCATGAAAACGATGTCATATTTTTCCTCTGCCATAAAATCCAGGGCTTGAAAACCGCTGATTGCTTTTATGCACTTTATGTCAAACTTTTTTAACAAACCATCTGCAACCTGAAGATTAACCTCGTTATCATCCACTACAAGGATTTTTGCATCAGGTGCTTTGAAAGGAAGAGTAGACTGTTTTTCGGCAAAAAGGTATGCATATTTTGGACTGTTGATTAAAGGAAGTGAAATCTGTTTTAGAGGAATCTGTCTTGGAGAAATCGCTTCTCTTCCTTCAGCAAACAAAGGTTTGTAAAAGTCTCCGCAAGTTTTTGGCGAAACACGTTTTTGCGGAAGATTTACATAAAAAGTTGAACCTTTGCCGTATTCTGATTCCACACTAATTGAACCGCCCATAAGTGAAACAAGATTTTTACTTATAGAAAGTCCCAGTCCGGTTCCTCCCTTTGAACGATTCATCTGCATATCAACCTGCTGGAAGGCGCGAAAAAGCTTATGAATGTCTTCTTTTTTTATTCCGATTCCAGTGTCAATAACGCTGAATCTTAAACCATCTGTTTCCGGCTGATAGTTTTTCAAGTCTTCAACTCTAAGGCAGATACTTCCTTTTTCCGTAAATTTCGAAGCATTTCCTGCCAGATTGATTAAAATCTGCCTCAGACGCATATCATCACCATAATAAATCTGGGCAAGATTCGGTTCAATTTGCAGCAGAATATCGACAGGTTTTCCACGCAGACGGATTTCTACAACATTCATAATGTCGTTCATCAGTTTAAGAAGATCATAATCATGAGGAAGAATTTCCATCTTGCCTGATTCAATTTTTGAAAAATCAAGAATATCGTTTATAATTCCGACAAGATTTATTCCTGAGGATCTTATCTGTCGCAAAATATTTTTTTCACTGTCATTAAGATTAAAATCAAGGGCAAGTTCACTCATTCCGACAATTGCATTCATTGGAGTTCTGATTTCGTGGCTCATATTGGCAAGAAACATTGATTGCGTTCTTTCCCGCTCAAGAGTTTCCTGTAAATAATGTTCCTTAATAAATGCAATTGCTGTAGACATCATCATAAATACAATAATGTAGGCCCAGTAAGGATTATAAGTCCAGTTCATTTTAAAAATCTTTATGAGTATAAAAGAGATGATAAAGCAGAGACTATCAACAGTGATTGTGACTATACTGTTTATGTAAAGGACTGCAGATGTAAGAACGACTATGAAAAATGCAAAAGTAAAGTCTGCAACTCCAAAAACTCTGGCAGTTATCAGAATTGCAGCAAATGCACAGAAGGTTAGAAAAAGTCCGTAAGTTTTTACAATTTGATAGTAAAGATTATTCCACTGATTGTTTTTTAATTTTTTACGCGCCGCAAGTGAAAATAAAAAAATGGCAAGCGAAGAAAAAACAAATAAGCCATCAAGAATTACAAATAAAAGATAAGCATTTACAGAAAAACTCCCCATATGAAAAATGCTCTTAGCGTAGCGAGGGAGAAAAAGCTTGCGTATATCTCTTATAAACTCCGTGGTCAGATAAATTGCCATTGATGGAGCAAATATCAAAAGTCTTCTGAGGTTAGCATGATTTGCAATTTTTTTATACGAAGCACTTGCCATGGCGTACTCCTTTTAGAATAGATACTTAGATACCGAAAACTGCGTTTACTTTGTTTAAAAAATCAATTCTATCGGTATTTTTAAGAATATATCCCTGGGGTTTTAATTTTAAGGCTTCTTTTACCTTTTCTGTATCGCTTACGGCTGTTAAGAAGATTACCGGAATATCTGCATACTCAGGTTCACTTCTTATCATTTCCAGAGTCTGTACACCGTTGCAAACTGGCATTTCATAATCTAGCAGAATTAAATCAGGCCGGGTTTTTACAAGATAAGAAATACAGGCTGCTCCGCTTTTTACGACTGCAACCTGATAAAAGTTTTTCAGCCAGTTCATCATATTGCGCAGACAAATTGGATCGTCATCTACCAGCAAAACAGAAAGCTTTCGTTCTGAACTATTGTTTATAATAGGGCTTAACTCCTCATATTGATTAAGAATAAACTCAAACTTTTTCTGAAAGGTCGTTACATGAAGGGGCGTTTCAATACAATGTACATATTCCTTTGCGCACAAGTCATCATGTTTTTCGATGGTTTCTTCAGTTCCCAAAAGGCAGAAATGTACATTTTTAAAGTACATAATCATTCTTCGTAATTCAACAAGACTGGAAGCAACTGTATTGTCCATAAATACAACAATAATCCTGATTCCTTCTGTCATAAGTAAGTTTTCTGCCTGTTTTGAATCAAAAGAAATTATTTTTGAATCATATTTACTTCTGATAAAGCCCAGAATTGCTTCATCAGCATTTTTTTCTTCCCTGATAACAAGAATGTCTTTCATAACGTTATAATTGTAACATCGATTTTCTTACCCGTAAACAAATATATAAAGATTTACTTTTTGAATTGTTTGATTTATGATATTTGTTATGGATTATATATATAAAAAGCAACCAAAAGTAGCAAATTCTTTACTGTTTAAAATTTTATTTATTTTTGCATTATTTACAATAATTACTATTGGTTTTAGTGGTGTAAATACTTATGTTACCCAAATGCATCTTTATAAAAGTCAGTGTCTTGATAATCTTAGAAATATTGTTGATTACCTTGAACTCTTAATTAAAGATTCCGGTGATGAGTTTATCGACTATCAGGAATATTACATGCAGCATTACAAAGAAATTGATATTCCTTATGATTTTACAGAATATAGAAGTGCTCATCATGATTTTCAGGCTCTGGTTCTGCAGGCAGATGAAGTTGATTTATCTGATTCGCCAAAATTGGGTTTTAGTGGCCTTTCCGAAGAAGAAAAAAAAGCTTATTTTATTTATCGCCACGAATACTGGACTTTGGTTTTTGAAAACGCCCGTAAATCTTTTAATCTGCCTTATACCTATTATCTTGTTCCAGATGAAGAAGATTATCTGATGTATTATATGATTGATGGTGAGCGTTCCCACAAAAATGCAGACGGTTTTATGTCTGATGAAGGAGAAAATCTTTATCTTGGTGATGTTTATTATAATCCCTACGAAAAATATTATGTTCAGTGGAATACCTGGTTTAGTGGTACCCGTCAGAATGATTTCCAGGTTTGGGATACTGACTGGGGACATACCTATGCCTATTATTCACCTCTTATTATTAATGGAAAAAAACTTGGACTTATAGCCGCAGAAGTGAATGTTAAGTCTGTGTATGATGCTGTCCTAAAAAATACGCTTACATTGTCAATTGGCATTATTGTTGGAGTAATTCTTTGTATAGCATTTATCTTCTATCTGTTAAATCTTTTATACATTAAAAAAATTGTCCGCCTTGAATCTGATATGCGCGAATATGCTGAAGAAAAAGATCCTGATATAGTAAGAAGAATTAAAGAAAGTGCAACAGGTAAAGATGAAATTTCTTCTCTTTCACGACAGTTTGCAACTATGATTACCGAAGTTGAAAGATATATGCAGACTCTCCGAACAACTTCTGAAGAATTGGATGATACAAAAAAATTCGCAAATAAAATGAATTCCCTTGCAAATAAGGATGCTCTGACTGGTATTCGTAATAAAACGGCTTATGATAATGAATTCAAACGTCTTGAATGGAATCTGGAATCTGGAATTAAAACTTTTGGTTTTGCAATGATTGATTTGAATGATCTTAAGCAGATTAATGATACTTACGGTCATGAACAGGGAAATGCTGCAATCAAAAAGTTATCTTACATTGTCTGCCATGTTTTTGACCATTCTCCTGTATTCCGCATAGGTGGAGATGAATTTGTAGTAATTCTTGAAAAATCAGATTATAACCAGATAAAATCTTTGATACAGGAATTCAATTCTCAGATTGAACAGAGTACAAAAGATACATCAGTTGAGCCTTGGGAAAGAGTTTCTGCTGCCATAGGTTACGCCTTATATGATGAATCGCTTGATAGAAGTGTTTCTGATGTATTCAATCGCGCTGATAAAGCAATGTATGTTCAAAAGCGATTGATGAAGGTAAGCCGATAAAGGCTGTATATCGTTGATTAATTTTCAATAAAGTTGATAATAGAGCGATATGAAAAACAAAGGATTTTATTTATCCCTTGTCGCTATCGCACTACCAATTTCACTGCAGGCACTTTTGCAGAACTTTGTAAATATGCTCGATACCGTTATGATCGGGCGGCTTGGAAGTACCGAAATTGCAGCGGTTGGACTTGGAAATCAGATTTTTTTTATCCTCAATATGATTCTTTTTGGAATTACCTCAGGAGGCGGAGTTTTTATTGCTCAGTTCTGGGGCAAACAAGATATAAAAGGAATCAGAAAATCTGTCGGCTTGATGACCGGAATTGCAGTTTTTGCAGCCTTTGTTTTTACAATTCTGGGGCTTTTAATCCCTTACAAAATGATTGGCCTGTATTCTCCAGATCCACAGGTTGTAAAGGTTGGTGGCGATTATCTTAGAATTGTCTGCCTGAGTTATATTCCAACGGCAATCAGTTTTTCCATTACTTTAGCTCTCCGCAGCACTGAACGTGTAAAACTTCCCTTAGTTTGTACTTCTGTTTCATTGATTACTAATGCTGGTGCTAACTATTTACTGATTTTTACAGCTGGTCTTGGTGTAAAAGGTGCGGCTATTGCTACAATTTTTTCTCGCCTTGTTGAAGTAATGATTCTTTTAATCTGGTCTTATACTCATGAATATGAAGTTTGTGGAAAAATCCGTGAACTTTTAGGATTTGACTGGAACTTTGTTCTAAAATATATAAAAATTGCTTTCCCGGTAATAATAAACGAAACTTTCTGGGGATTAGGAACTTCTGTCTATAATGCAATTTATGCACATGCCGGTACGGATTCTTTTACAGCCTACAGTATTACAGGAACAATCAGTCAGTTGACCTGGGTATTCTGCATGGGCTTTGGAAACGGAATAGGTGTTCTTATTGGCAAGAGAATAGGTGAGAAAAAGTTTGATGAAGCGCGGACCTACGCATTTCGCTCTATGTGGTTCATGCCCCTGGTTGGTGCTTGTGTCGGAATCCTGCTTTTACCTCTGTCTAAACTATTGCCGCTGCTCTTCAATGTTGAACCGGAAATAATAAAAATGGCAACCTCAATCCTTATGATTTTGATTTTTGTTTATCCTTTCAATTCTTTCTGTATGGATTGGGTTGTTGGTGTTTGCCGCGCAGGTGGCGATACAATCTTTTCTGCGGTTTCGGAATTGCTTGTTTTGTGGTGTGTGTCAATTCCTTTAGGTTATACAGCTGCCTTTGTACTTCATCTTCCAGCCCCTATGATTTTCCTTTTCTTTTCAAGTGAGTCTTTTATAAAAGCGATTATAGGTGCCATTAGAATCATAAGTGGAAAGTGGCTGCATGAAGTAACCTGATACTTTAGTAATCGATTTTTTGTATCCTCCAGAATATTAAATTGTTGTAAATGAATATATGGGGGCACAAATTGAAATATTTCTTAAAAATCTTATCCAGTCTGCTGGCTGGTATGGTAATTTTATTAGGTCTGTCTTCCTGTATTGTGGAAGAAGATTTAAGCAAAAGTATTAAGGGCACAAGTCAGACAAGTATTGATTCTGTCAGAATTGCAGGCAGAAGCATAATTTCTTACAACGAAAGCGTTTCTTTTAAAGCGGCAGTCTCTATGACCGGGGATGCAGCTTTAACTTATCTCTGGACAGTAACGCAGGGAAGTGATTATTTGCTTTTAAGCGACAGTGAGTCCAAAAAAATCACAGTTCAGGCAAATAACACTACAGCAAATGAACAAACTGCTGAGCTTCAAGTAATCGTTTCAGACGGAACAAACAGCATGACTGCAGTTCATCAGATTACAATTACAGAAAACGGAGTTACTCTTCCTCCTGAATCAATTCCTGCGTATACAGATACAATTTATATAAATCTGACTGATGGCCTTGTTTCCTCTGAAGATGTTTCTGATGATTCTTCAGATTCTTCATGGCAGGAGATAGGTGTGGGAGCGGAAGGTGAAGTTGCATTTTCAGATGAATGTGTGCTGGTAAGATATA
>JAILQA010000271.1 GCA_024699205.1 Treponema sp.
TTTTCTTCAGACTGTATCGCACTTAAAAGAAAAGCATGGTTGCAAAAAAATTGCATTTCTTTCTGCTGTTTCTACCAATTCTTCCGAAGCCATTGAGCGTTTTGAAGCATTTAAAAATGGACTTAAGGAAAACAATCTTGAGTTTTATCCTGAACTTGTATGGGATGGTACTTTTACAGAAACAAAAACAGAAGAAGTTCTTTCAGATATTTTAAAATCAAAGAAAGATGTTACTTTTGATGCTGTTGTGGCCTCCAATGATAATATGGCCTTGGGCATGCTGAATGTCTTATCAAGAATCGGGGTAAAAGTTCCTGAAGATGTAAAAATAATTGGTTTCGATGATTCTCCATTTTCAATTTTAACAGATCCCAAACTTTCTACCGTAAATCAGCAGATTTTTGAATTAGGACAAAATGCAGCCCAGACAGTGTGTGATGTTCTTGAAGGAAAAACTGTTGAGCATTTTCATTATACAAGCCTTTTTCCAAAATACAGGCAGTCTTGCGGTTGTATAGACAAAAATAATTCTGTTTGCCTTTATAAAGATGAAGAAGGTAAGGAGTTTCGTGAAGATTCACGTTTTGAGAACTCAATCTTTAAAGAAGCAAATCATCTGAATGAACAGAATAATATCGTAACAATTATAGATATGCTCAAAGGTTCCAACACCTTGAGACAGTTTTTCTTTAATTTAAAATTTGTAGTCAATCAGATAGATATGGATCATATGGCAATTAATTTTTATGATGAACCTGTTTATCTTGATTCTGACGAAGATTTTGTGCTTCCTAAAAAAGCTGAACTTTATATGTTTGCTGATCTTGTAAATCAGCAGGATGTTTTTTCTCCAAAAATTACTTTCGATCCTCACGAGCAGCTTTTTTCTACAGATTCCTATAATCAGCTTCCCGGTATATATATTCTTCAGCCAATCTATTCTGGCGAAGCAAATTATGGTTACATTCTTTCAAGATTAAAGAACAGGGAATATGCGGAATATAATGTTTATTTAAAGATTATTATCAATTCGCTTTCTCAGGCCTATGAATATACCCAAAAGATTATAGAAACTGATAAACTTCGTATAGAAAATACAAAACTTCAAAAGAGCAATTCAAACCTAAGCAAAGAATCAAAAACTGATGATTTGACCGGCATTTTGAACAGACGCGGTTTTTATAGAATAGGACAGCAGACACTTGATGTTATGCAGGAAATGAACTCTGCCGGAATTGTTTTCTTTTTTGATATGGATGGACTTAAAAATATCAATGATACCTTTGGTCATTCAATGGGTGATAAAGCAATAAAAGTCCAGGCATTGACCATTAAGAGTGTTTTTCGTAGCAGTGATGTAATTGGACGTCTTAGCGGTGATGAATTTGGAGTTGTCGCGCTGGGAATGACCGTCGAAATGGTACCTCAGGTATTCAAAAAAATCGAAAAGGCAAACATAGATTTTTCTCAAAAATACAATCTGCCTTTCCAGCTTTCAATAAGTTTTGGTTATGCAGATCTGGCAACTTCTTCAGTATTGAAGAAATTATTAACCGAGGCAGATAAAGAACTTTATAAGGTAAAGAGAATAAAACATGGACAACAATGATTTTGAGCAGTATCTTTCCCTGCTAAATGAACAGCAGAGACAAGCCGTAGTCCATGAAGGAAAATCTTTATTAATACTTTCAGGTGCCGGTTCTGGAAAAACAAGAGTAATTACAACAAAAATCGCTTATCTCATAAATCAGAAGAAGGTAAATCCCTACTCAATTCTTTCGGTTACTTTCACCAAAAAAGCCGCCAACGAAATGAAAGAACGTGCTATTGCTATCGAACCAAAATCTGAAGATTCTCAAATCCGTACCTTTCATTCTTTCGGTTCCTGGTTTTTAAGAAAATATTCAGAATACGCAGGTGTTGAATCTTCCTTTACTGTTTATGATGATGAAGATATGGCAACCCTTGTTAAAAAAGCAGTTCCATCTCTTTCTGCCAAAGAAGCACATACAGCTGCCCGTCAGATTTCTCTTGCAAAAGATTACTGCCTTTTCCCAGAAGATGATTTAACCTTTATTGGCAGCGAGTTTGATTTAAATGACATTTATGCCAAGTACCAGAACCGCCTTCATGACACCGGCAATGTAGATTTTGGTGATTTAATTCTTCTTCCAGTAAAAATATTGCAGGATGAACCTTCAATTGCTACCTACATTCATAATCGTTTTAGCGTCATAATGGTTGATGAGTATCAGGACTCAAATATAGCCCAGTACAAGCTTTTGCAGGTATTGTCTGGAGTGAATGAAGGCAATTCTTCTTATGTTTGCGTAGTAGGTGATGATGACCAGTCCATCTATCATTTCCGTGGTGCCGAAGTTCAGAATATTTTGACTTTTCCTGAGCGTTTTCCCGGTACAGACATAATCCGCCTTGAAAGAAACTATCGTTCCACTGCAAAAATCCTGCACGCCGCTAGTCTTGTTGTCCAGAATAATAAGGACAGAATGCAGAAGAAAATAATTGCTGATCGTGGTGATGGAGGTATGCCGGTTCTTGCCTTCTTAGAAACAGCAGAGGAAGAAGCCGGATTTTGTAGCAGCCTTATAGAAAAGTCAGTAGTTAAGGGTGGAAAATATTCTGACTGGGCAATTTTGTACAGAACAAATGCACAGTCTCTTTCTTTTGAAAAAGATTTTTTACATAAGCACATTCCTTATAAAGTTGTAGGTTCTCTTAAGTTTTATGAACGTGAAGAAATCAAAGACATACTCGCTTATCTTTCTTTATTCGCAAATAACCGGGATGAAATCTCTTTTAGAAGAATTGTAAATAAACCAGCAAGGGGAGTGGGTGATAAAAGTCAGGATAAAATCCGCGATTATTCAGCCCAAAATAACTGCAATCTTATTGATGCCATGATGGCGCTTTCTTCAGAACTATCCAAAAAGGCAAGAGAGGGAGCAGAAAACTTTTGTAAAATCTATCAGACTATGCAAAAGTTCTTTGAAGAGAAAGAAGGAAAACAACTTTCAGATTTTATAGCTCGTTTTGTTACAGACAGTGGCCTTGATGTATATCATAAAGCATCTGATGAAATCGAAGGTACTCAACGACTTGCAAATTTACAGGAACTTGTAAACAGTGCCGTTCATTATGAGTGCTCACTGACCGGGCTTTTGTCTTTTTTAGATACAATTAATCTCGACCGCTCACTTGAACTTGAAAGCGACAAGTCTGCCGATGATTTTGTTACTCTGATTACACTCCATAATACAAAAGGTCTTGAATACAATAAAGTTATTATAACTGGTCTTGAGGAAGGTATTTTTCCTCGTAGTGATAAAGCTGGTGCAGATTTGGAAGAAGAACGCAGACTTTTTTATGTTGGAATTACCCGTGCAAAAAATGAATTGTATGTTACTTCTGTAACCAAGCGCTACATGTACGGCTCCCTTTCTTTCATGCGACCAAGCCCTTTCCTGACAGAAGCTGCCTCTGCTTTTTCAATAATAGGAAAAAAGCCATTTTCTTTCGCAACCAGCGGCTACGGAAAATACTCTTCTTTTGCCACTAATTATGGTAACAAATCCTATCTTGCCGGAAAATGGACAAAAGGAACAAAAATCTATCACGATGATTATGGTTATGGGGTAATTCAGTCTGCTCGTTTTGTTGACGAAGAATATAAAATCGAAGTTAGATTTTCAGGAGGAACAAAAGTTTTTCTTCCGGAATATCAGTCAAAATCTCTGCAAATAATCAAAGATTAATTATCTGGGGCCTATAAACGTCCTGCACTAATATATATACACGTTTTTCACCACAAATTAAATGACAAATTGAACTTTTCCCTTTATAATTTACTACAACATGGATGAGAAAAAGCGGCGTATTGGCCTCGTAGTAGATTATCTTACATCTGAATATTCTGAAAATCTAATGGATGGAGTTTCTTCATATTGTAAGGAACATGATGTTAATCCATTTATTTTCCCGATAGGCGAGTTAAATAATATATCTACTAACGATTATAATTATCAGTTTGTTTCCGCTATTGCGCATGTAAATAAACATAATATTGATGGACTCATAATTGTTTCCAGCCAGCAGATGCATAAAACTTCAAATGAAGATTTTTATTCTTTTCTGGAAAATTTTAAATCCATTCCAATGGTTAATATATCTGCGGCTTTACCGGGAACACCTTCGGTTTCCGTAAATTATGAGAATGCTTTTGAATCATTAATTCAGTATCTTGTTGAATATCAGCATTGCAGAAAGTTTGGATTTATAGGTGTAGCCAGTAATTCTGTTGATGTAAAAAAACGAACTGATATTTTTAACAAGGTTCTTGAACGTAATGGTATTTCCCCTGATTCCGTTGTATTTTGGAATACCAATTTTGAATATTCCGGTGCCTATCACACTATAGAAAACTGGTATAAAAAGAATGGCACCTTTGATTTTGAC